>JAFEBQ010000039.1 GCA_018242585.1 Planctomycetota bacterium | reverse complement strand
GGCTCTGCCGGTGGTTGCTGACTGCTTGCAAGAGGCCGGGTCGCATGTCATTCTAGAGCCGCCAGAGACGGAAAGGTTCGTATTTGTCGCACGATCGATTGTCGCTAATATGCCGCCCCACCCGCTGGGGCCACGTCCAAGCAAATATGGTGGCCTACAATTTGCTTAGGGACTGATTACGACCATGCGACTGCCAGAACTTACCGAATTCGCGCTTGAGCGGCTTTCCGCCTGCGCAACTTTCCATGTCGCCGATCGCGCTGTCCTTGAAGACCTAGCGAAGCGGCCGGGGGGCGGTGTCTATGTGCAGGCTGACGGTGGCTTGATCGACGGCAAGAAAACGCTTGTTCGCTTAATCATCGAACCGAGCGACGCAGATACCGGCCACTTTCACATGGATTATGGATTTGCCGAAGATTTTGCGCGCCGAGGAATGGATGATTTGAGCGCGGTATCGATTGACCGACTAAGCGAACTTGTTGAGCCATTTTTTGGTCAATCTGTAGAGGTGTTTCTGCAAGGTGCATTTTTATGGCCGGTTGAATCGCTGCCGCGACGTGGGATCGTCACAATGCTACTTGGCATTGAGATGGAGTCATGTGGCTCGGCCATGCGATTAAAGGCGGCCGAAATGGAGATCGAAAGCGACAGCTTTTCGTCGGTTAGCTGGAAGCAAATTGGCGAATGTTTGCAGGTCACGATTGAAGCGGAAACTGCGACGAACATCAGCGCGGATTATCTGGTGCAGTTGTCAGGGTTTATTTTTGACGGATTCGATTGCTTCATACTTGAATCGTCAGGGGCAAAAACAGAGCATGCCAGCACAGAACGACTTAACCCGTTGCCGCGAAAATTGGCTGGACAATAGCCATTGCCGTACGCGCCATGTTGAATTTCGATGCATGAGCGCCGCGAACTCACCTGCGCTCAAAGGACGATTGGAGCGCACGATAATCAATCGCGGCGTCCAGGAGCTTGCGCAGCGACTGCAAATGATAGAGATGCAGCGTGAATTGGACACGCTACGCGCTACCGTCACGTCACTTCTGCAGTACGTCGACCGGGCAGAGCATGCCGCCGCCATGCGCATCACCGAAATCAACCCGCCAACGTCAACATGGCTAAAGTTGGCACAGGTATCTGGTAAACCGGCGAACCTTAGCGAACCGATGGATCGCCCCTGGTAGTTGCTAAGGTGTGTCGTGCCACTTCCAAGACACGGCCAGCTTATCTGGTTAGATATACCGGACGATCAGGGCAGTCCACCTAGCCGTCATCCGGTAATCATTGTCAGCTCAGATTCCGACATCAAGGTTGAGCCGACTATTGCAGGAATAGGATGTTCTCATTCGTCGACCTGGCGCAATCCACAGCCTGACTGCTGGATACCGGTTCCACACCATCCTCGCGGCATTTGTCAAACAAAGCTACGGAAGCCGACTGTAGCGATATGCACATGGGTCGTCGCGGTGCCAAATGTCTCATACTCCGCTGAGGACATTGGTGGCTTTCTGCCCAAGACACTTCTTGAGGACATAATCAAGACTGCCTTGGCCATTCCATTTGGCTGCACGCCTGCGGTTTCGTGCGAACACGAACTCAAATGCAAGCCGCCCAAGTCGCCATAGGAAGTGGAACCAACGATTCAATTGCCAAATTGAGTGAAGCGTCGGACTGCACGACCTGCACCGGCGGCAAATCGCCAAACCCGCACACTTCTGGTAAACTTTGACGTCTGGTTTCGTTTGTTTGCCGCGCCTTTCAAATCAGGGCGCGGCCCATGATCGCCCATTCAACAGCAAAGCTGATATGTCGCGTCGTAGTCGTGCTCGTGAAGTCGTGCTGCAGGTTCTGTTTCAGGACGACCTGAACACCGGGGCCAACCCCGCCGTGTCCGATGAGTTCTTGCAGCAGCGGCTGCGCGTGCCCGAGTTGGTTGAGTTGGGGCGCAGCCTGCTGAGCGGCGTTCGTCGCAACCGGGGCGAGCTTGACGCCTTACTGGCCAGCACGGCCGACAACTGGTCGCTCGACCGGATGGCCGGCACCGACCGGAACATTCTGCGGCTGGGGGCCTTCGAGATTCTGTACACCGACACGCCCGACCGGGTGGCGATCAACGAAGCGGTCGAACTGGCCAAGCGGTTCGGTACGGCCCATTCGGCCCAGTTCGTCAACGGCATTCTCGACCGGCTGATGAATCGCCAGCCGGGCGGCCAACCGCCAACGGGCTAACAGTCACTCATTTCATCGGGCCGCCGCCGGCCGCGGGGGCATTCGCTCGCACACCTCCGGCGGACAAGCATCGCTGAATCGGCAACGCCAAGGAAACAGTTCGGCATGGGATGGTTTGACAAGCTCAAAGACGGCCTCAAGAAGACCACCCGGTTGCTCAACACCGACATTCGCGACTTGTTCAAGTCGGAAGGCCGGCTGGTCGACGACGCCTTCCTCGAGCAACTTTACGCCACGCTCATCAAGACCGATGTCGGCGTCCAGGCCACGACCGCGGTCGTCGATGACATTCGCACGGCCTTCCGCGGGCGCGTCGTCGAGATGTCCGACGTGCTGGCGCATATCAAGACAAAGTTCAAGACGCTGATGTCCCACTTGGGCGCGCCGGTCACCATGGCCACGAGCGGGCCGACCGTCGTGCTAGTGGCGGGGGTGAACGGGGCGGGCAAAACAACATCCATCGCCAAGCTGACCCAGTGGTTCAAGTCGCAAGGCAAATCGGTGGTGCTCGGCGCCGGCGACACGTTTCGCGCCGGCGCGATCGAGCAGTTGACGATCTGGGCTGGGCGATTGGGGGCCGACATCGTGACCGCGCCAGCCAACAGCGACCCCGCCAGCGTGGCCCATCGGGCCGTGGCTCGCGCGCTCGAAACCGGCGCCGACGTGTGCATTGTCGATACGGCCGGACGTTTGCAAACGCAAAAGAATCTGATGGCCGAGTTGGAGAAGATTCGCCGCGTGATCAGCAAGCAGATCGCCGACGCGCCGCACGAGGCGCTGCTGGTTCTTGACGCCACGACCGGCCAGAACGGCATCAGCCAGGCCAAGCACTTCACCGAGGCGGTGCAATGCACCGGCATCGTGCTGGCCAAGGTCGACGGCACCGCCAAGGGGGGAGTCGTCGTGGCGATCGCCCAGCAGATGGGATTGCCCGTCAAGTTCATCGGCGTCGGTGAAAAGGCCGACGATCTGGCGGTCTTCGACCCGGGCGAGTTCATTGACGCGATGTTCGCCGACGCCTCGGCGGACGAGACGAAGTAATCCGACGCATTCAGTTTGGGTGGCGGCGGGGCACGTCATTTCGCGCCCGGTATTTCATGCCGCTGGCCATTCTTCCACGCTTTCTCTCGGCGCCTGATCGCCGGAACTGACTTCGACACTGCTTGATCCCGCTAGCAGGGACAGCCTGTCGCCTGTGGTTGCCACCCGCCGTTGCGAGCGGCACGACCGAATCGAACGGCACAACGACTTTTCAGTCCCAATGCTGTGAATAGTCCGCAAACTTTGCGCGGCTTACCAGTAAATTGCGACAACTCCACGATTTGCGCTGGGACGGGTGTGGACTTGCTCGAAAAACCAGCCCGATACCGTAAGTAGCAAACCAAAGGTGCGGCCTGCGCCGTCATTATTTGTTTGCCCCAAGCCACGGATGAGAAGCTTGCGTTTTTGGCGGGCGCCTGCTTCGTTTTCAGTTTCTAACGGAGCCTCAGGCAATGAAGTTCGCGAAAACCACCCTGGCCGCCGCCATCTTCGCGCTGTTTACCGGCGCGAGCGTTCAAGCGCAGCAAGCGACCGGCGGGCTGGCCCCGTCGTCGCCCTTCGCGACCAAGAAGGTTGCGTACGACCGCTATTATCCCGACGAGCCCGCCTCGCCCAGCGACGCGCCCGCCGCCAAGGAGTCGTGCGCCCCGCCCGCGGCGCCCTGCGGTGAAGAAGGCTGCTCCGAAGCCCCGGAATGCGTCTCGTGCTACAGCGAGAAGTACGATCCGGTGCGCGTGTTCGACAACAATCGCATCGCCAAGAAGTTGCGTTGGCAGACTCAAGGCTGGATCGCCCAAAGCTACACGGGCAACTTCTACAACCCGGCCAACCGCTTTAACGGCCCGGTCACCTGGACCGACCGCTCGAACGACTACCAGATCAACGAAATCTCGATCATCACCGGCCGTACGCCCGACACCGGCGGCTGCGGTTTTGACTGGGGCTTCCAAAGCTTCACGATGTTCGGCTCGAACGCCCGCTTCGATACGAGCAACGGCTTCGAAGACAAGATCAACAAGGGCTCGGGCTACACGCTGAACGCGTGGGCCTTCCCGGCGTTGAACTTCCAGTTGGCCTACAACGACCTGAAAATCACCGCCGGCCGCTTTGTGTCGCCGGTCGGTTTCTATACGGTCGGTACGGTGCTCAACTTCTTCAACACGATTCCCTATACCTACCAGTGGGGCGAGCCGTTCACCCACACCGGCGTGTTGGCTCAGTATCAGATTACTGATGACCTGAACCTCGGCGCTGGTATCACTCGCGGTTGGGACAACACGGGCAACTTCAATCCGGGCGCCCAGTGGCTCGGCACCGTGACCCGCAACAATCTGTTGAAGGAAGGCGATTCGCTGGCGTGGGTTGGCATGTACAGCAACGAACCGACTGCCGCCAATGCGCCGACTCCGCAACTGCTGGCCGACGGCTCGACGACCTACAACGGCCAGTTCTCATTCGCTGGCCGTTACTTCCAAACCTTGGTCTACAGCCGCCCGATCAACGAGAAGTTGACGTACATCTTCCAGAGCGATTTTGGCAACCAGGCCAATGCGTTTGGCGATGGCCGCGCCGCTCACTGGTTTGGCGTGAACCAATACTGGTACTACAAGGTTAACAATTGCTGGTCGTGGGGCTTCAACTTCGAGTGGTTCCGCGACGACCAGGGCTTCCGCGTCGGCGGCTTCCTGCCAAACTACGGCAATGCCGTGGTGGGCTCGACCGCGACCGGCAACGGCTCGTTCGTCCGTGGCCTGCCGCTGACCACCGGTGGCTTTGCGGGTAACTTCCTGCAAACCACGTTCGGCCCGCGCTGGACTCCGAACCCGAACCTGGTCATTCGCCCCAACATGCGTTGGGACTGGTATGTGGGCAACCCCAGCACGATTGACGGCGTGACCATGCCGTACGTCGATGGCACCCGCACCCAACAAGGTATCCTCGGCATCGACGCCGTGGTTCTGTTCTAAGTTCCGCCGGCAGCCGCTTGCGGTTGCCCAGAGGACGACAATTACGAAACGCCCGCGTGAGACTGCTCACGCGGGCGTTTCTTTTTTGGCGCGGCGCGTGGCGCCAGGACGGTTGACCAATGGAGGCCCTCGTGGCCCTTCCTGGTCAGTTGTCAGTGGTCCGTTGTCAGTTGTGGTCTGATTCTGGCTAATTGCGAATTGCTAGCCGCTTGCAGATTACCACTGACAACGGACAACTGACCACGGACGGCCGGATATCGCCGGCCCTTTGCTTACGACGATAGCGGCCAGTGCCTGACGATCGGGCAATTGCCAGGCGCGATCAGCGGCCGCCAATTTCCCACAACGCGGCCAAAACAAGTTGCAACATCTTGTTTTTCAAGCACTAACAACAATCTGCCCGCGCGATGTGCGAGTTCTGGCACGCGAGTTGCTTTTCTCTTTGTCGGCGTGCGATGCGTTACCCGCAGGCGGGGCCCCGCCTGCGGGTAATTTTTTAAGCGGCAACTGCCGCGAAATGAACTGGGCCGGTTCTCACTCAACCGGGACCGCGCTGCGCGACGACGGTTCGATACGACTTTATGAAATCAACGCGTCAAGCTCGGCTTTGCCCGCTTGACTGCTTCTTGAGTTCAGAAGGATGCCCCTTTGACCTGGGCGGGATCTCCGCCTAGCCCGTCCAGGTCTGGAGCTTCTTTCATTTTCTGAACGGCGCTTTCCCGAACTGTTCACGCTTCCCGGCCGCGAACTTCTCCGCTGGCCGAGCCCTCGGACGTGGCAACTACCACTTGTTCGCGCCGCGTGACACACGGCTGCCTCGCGATCCCTTCGTCATTCGGATTTCGTCATTCGTCCTTTCCCAAGTGGTGGTCGGTTTCTCCCCGACGGCCCCCCCAACCCAGCAAATCACGGTCAAATCAGCGACTCGGGCCGGGTGGCTTGAGTGCCACGCGCCCTCGGGCTACGATTGCCGTAGGCGTGTGTTCGGAAGCTCGATTCCCTTGCCGAGACCTGTTGCTTCATGAAGCTGATCATCGCGATTATTCAGCCCAGTCGTCTTGAGGCGGTCAAGGCGGCCCTGACAGAAGTCGAGGTGTTCCGCCTGACCGTCATGGATGTCCAAGGTTTCGGCCGCCAGAAAGGGCACACCGAAACCTATCGCGGACACGAGTTCTCGGTGAACTTGCTGCGCAAGGTGCAGCTCAAGATCGCCGTCAACGAGGAGTTCGTCGAGCCGACGATCAACGCCATTATCAAGGGGGGCCGCTCGGGCCCGACCGGCGAAATCGGCGACGGCAAGATCTTTGTCCTGCCGCTGGAAGACTGCATCCGCATTCGCACCGGCGAACGGGGCACGGATGCGATCTGAGTAGCGATTAGCTATTAGCGGCTAGCGATTAGCCAAATGCAGTCCCGCGAAGCGGTCCTCTTTCTAATCGCTAATTGCTAGCCGCTAATCGCTTCCGGATCAATTCCCGTGCCGCGGCGCGGCATCAGCTTGCACAACTGCACGCCGCCGAAATAGAGCCCGGTCAGCGGGATCGCCATCAGCAGCAAGCTATACGGATCGGCCGGCGTCAGGATCGACGAGATGACAAAGATCACCAGCACGGCGATCTTCCATTGCGCGGTGTACATCTCGACGGTGATGATGCCGATTCGTTCCAGAAACAGCATCACCAGCGGCAACTGAAAGCTGACGCCAAAGCCAATTGGCAACAGCAGCACGAAGCCCAGCCATTCGCTGATCCGCGGATCGGGATCGATGCCCATCGATCGGTTAAAGCTGAATAAGAAGCTCAGCACAGGTCCAAACACGAACCAGTAAGCCAACAGCACACCTGCGAAAAAAAGCCCCAGACTGAACGGCAAAAAGATGTGAATGTAACGCCGTTCGTGCCGATAGAGCCCCGCCGCTACAAACGACCAGAGGTAGTACAGCACAAATGGGCTCGACAGAATCAGCCCAGTCACCAGCGAGGCCTTCAGCCAGATCGAAAACATTTCGCTGACGCCCAGCGCCAGGATCGAGATTCGCTTGTCCTGATCGATCGGGTGCCAGTACAGGATGGGCTCGAGCGACTGCTTGTCGGCCGCCACTTTCGCACCAGCCTTTTCCAGCCCCAATGCCTGGCGAATCAGCACCGGATGAATGTACTGAATCTCGAAAATCATCTGTTGCTTGTACAACAGATCATTGACCTGCTCGACCGTGTAGGGGACCGGCTTATCGAGCTTTTTCCAAGCTTCTTCAAATTCCGAGAACTGTTCGAGCGAGCTTTCTTGATAATACTCCTGCAACGCCTTTTCGAGCGGCGCCTTGATGATCGCCACCGCATACTTACCTACAAACATGCCCACGCACGTGCCGATGAACAGCGCGATCACGGCCTTGAACAGCACCACGCGCAGCTCGTCCAGGTGCTCGCCGAACGTCATCGTCGATTCGGAGAACAGATCTTCGTCGCGTTTCGGCGAAGTCATCGCTAATGGCATGTACCGCGGCTCCCACCACTGTCCCAGGACCGATCCAGACTTGCTATTCTAGTCCCCCGGTGCGACAAAGTGAACGCAACCACCCGCCATCCTTGGGGCCTTTTCCGCCGTGAGCCACCCGCTGTACCCGTTACGATTCGAGCCAATTTTACGCCGCTACTTGTGGGGTGGCCGACGCTTGGCCACTGTTCTGCACAAGCCGTTGCCGCCGGGTGACGATTATGCCGAGAGTTGGGAACTTTGCGATCGTAAGGATGATCAGAGTGCCGTCACCGCCGGCCCGCTGCGCGACGCGACGCTGGGCGAGTTGGTCCAGACTTGCGGGCGCGACTTGCTGGGACGCCACGCGCCGCTCGACCGTTTTCCGCTGTTGATCAAACTGCTCGATGCCCAAAAAGTCCTGTCCGTCCAGGTTCATCCCCACGACGCCCAGGCCGCGTTGCTGTCGCCGCCTGATCTGGGCAAGACCGAGGCCTGGCTGGTGCTGGCCACCGAGCCGGGCAGCGTGATCTATGCCGGGCTCAAGCGCGGCTTCGACCGTCACGCGCTCGAACGTGAAATCAACCGCGGCACGTGCGAACTTTGCCTGCACCGCTTCGAGCCCCAGGTCGGCGACTGCCTGTTCATTCCGGCCGGCACGGTTCACGCGCTCGGCGCAGGTCTGGTCATTGCCGAGGTGCAACAGTCGAGCGACGTCACCTACCGGCTTTACGATTGGAACCGAGTCGGCGCCGACGGCCGGCCGCGCCCACTGCACGTGGAAGCGGCACTTGATGTGATCGATTTCGACCGCGGCCCGGTGAACCCGATCCGTCCCGAACCAACCGAGCGGCCACAGATCGAACAGCTTGTCGCCTGTGACAAGTTCGTGCTCGAACGCTGGCAGTTGCACGAGCCGCTGACCACGCCGGCCGACAACGAGTGCCGCGTGCTGCTGGTCGTGGCGGGCCAGGTCGACGTGGCGGGCGACCCATCGGGCGAACCGCTCTTGATGGGACAAACGATGTTGCTCCCCGCCTCACTCGGCGCGGTGCAAATCCGTCCGCGTGGCACCGCCACGATCCTTTGTGGCCGCTTGCCCTGAGCGCAGCCCTCGCGACAAACATCCCTCCCTTCCAGGGAGGGACTGAGGGAGGGCAAACGCATTCGCGGCCGAAAACGCATCCGACCAGGACTCAGGGCTCGCACTTAATCAATGGTTCCACCGCCCGCACAACCGGCACAGTCAACGGTAGCGAATAGGCCAGCGGAAACCGATTGAATGAAGCCGAGAATGATGTCTGGTCGATGCTAGCAAGTAGCGTTCCCTTGCCGGCGCACGACGCCGGCTGACTCCTCCGCCGCATCAGCAACCGGGCAGGCCCAGGACCGTTGACCATGCGACGCCTGCCGATCCTTGCCCTGCTCGCGGTCGCCACGCTTCTGGCGGGCTGTAAAGGGACGCAGATGCCCCGCCTGTTCGGCGCGCCGCCCGCCTGGTTCCAGCGCAAGCAGGCCGAGGTCTTTGACCCGTACCCGTTGGACGACGCTGGCCCGTCGAACCACGGCGGCAGTGTGGCCTCGGACATCCGGCCACGCGACTTCACCGCCCCCTCGGCCGAAGTGAAGCGCGCCCAGCAATCGCCCTACGCTCCGTATCAGCGATTCAAAGGCGAGTAAACGCACCGGCCGCCAGGATGCTGGCGCTGCTCGCATCATCTGCCCTGGCCGCGCTATCGGTGCGCACCTATACTCTCGCCCCGCGCTGCGACCACTTGGGTCGGCGCTCAAGTCTTTGAGAGCCAGGTGCCCCTCATCATGTCAACGTACTCGCTGCGTCATGCGGCGCGAGTCTTCACGCTCGCTATCTTAGCCGCGTCGTCCGGCTGTGTCTGGGGCGGAAAGATGGGCCTGCGCGAACAGATCACGGCCCCCGGCACGGCCCAGGAACAACAGACTCGCGCGAAGCGCTTCGATCCTTACTTACGCAATGACACCGAAACGATGGCGCTCAGTGACGTCCGCCCGCGCGACTATACCGCGCCGCTGAGCGACACCGAGATTTCACGGACGGAGCGATCCAAATGGGTAGGTCAGCGCACCAAAACACTTGAGCCGCAAACCGACTAAGCGCCACGCACACGCGCGCGGGCCTATGGCCCTGCGGCTAAACGGGGACACGCTTAGCGATTTGATCCCCTCTCCACCCCCCGAAATCTTCTCTCCAATATCCTCCCTCTCTCTGCGGCTCTTCTCCGCGACCTCTGCCGTGGAACCTCCTTTTCTCACGTCGTGTCGTAGTGCCGTCGTGGTTGGTCTTTTCGGGGCTGCTGCGCCCCTGGGATGGCGTGCTGCGCTCGCGTATGATGGGTGCTGTCGGCATTTTGACCGAGAACCCTGACTGCGCTACGCACCATGAGCGAATCGAAACCGCGCGGCACGCGCCGCCCCAAGCTCCGCCGCAAACCCAAGGCTAGCGCCGCGCCGTCGAGCGCGCCGACCGACGGAGCGCAACGCCTGCAAAAGGTCCTGGCCGCGGCCGGCGTTGGCAGCCGCCGCGACTGTGAAACCCTGATCACCACCGGCCGCGTCGAAGTCGATGGCCGGCTGGTCAACGTGCTGGGCACGAAGGTCGATCCCCACAAGCAGCAGATTCGTGTCGATGGGCAGCCGATCAAGCTCTCGCGCCGCGTTCACTACGCGGTCTACAAGCCGCCGGGCATCATCTCGACGCACAACGACCCTTCGGGGCGCCCACGCGTGATCGACCTGTTGCCGCCCAGCGACGATCATCTGTTCACCGTCGGTCGCTTGGACGTGTCGAGCGAAGGGTTGATCCTGGTGACCAACGATGGCGAGTTGGCCAACCGGCTGGCGCATCCGCGCTACGGCGTTGAAAAGACGTACCAGGTGCTCGTCGCCGGGCAGCCGGGCCTCGAAGTGCTCGAAAAAATGCGCAAAGGGGTTTACCTGGCCGAAGGGCGCGTGCATGCCGAACGCGTCGAGATCAAGCTGCAGCACAAGCACAGCACGATTCTCGAGTTGGTTCTGGACGAAGGGCGCAACCGCGAGGTGCGCCGCATGTTGGCGCGACTGGGTCACAAGGTGATGCGCTTGCGGCGGATCGCGATCGGGCCGCTGCGGCTTGGCGACTTGCAGCCCGGCGAGTTCCGCCGGTTGACTTCGTCCGAGGTCGAAATGCTCCGCCGCGCCACCCACGGCGACGCGCGCCGTCGCCGCGAAGAACACGCGGCCGAAGAGCCCGTGCGTCACGAGCCGTTGCCGCCGCTCGGTCCCAACGCCGCTCGGCGTTCGAAGCCCGCGGACAAGCCTGCAGCGCGGGGCGGTCGCAAGAGCCAGCGGCTGAAGGCTGGTCCCAAGTCAAGCGCGCGACCGGGTACGAACTCGCGCCGCGCGCGGGGCCAGAATCGCCAACGATCCCAGGGAGAGTGAACGTGGGGCACGGTCACGCTACGGAACACGGGCACGCCGCGGAACACGGACATGGCATGGAGCCCTGTTACGCCGATCGGGCCTGGTGCGGCTCGGTCATGGTTGTCGAGAACGTGCAACTGGCGCGCGACACGTACCGCGTCCGGTTCGAGGCCCCCGAGATCGCCCAGCGGATCGTGCCGGGGCAGTTTCTCATGCTCCGGCTCGCCGGCTGGAACGACCCGCTGTTGGGCCGGCCATTGGCGCTGTACGACACGGTGTTGAACGGCGCAGGTCAGCCGACTGGCCTGGATGTCGTGTATCTGGTCACCGGCAAGATGACCCGTCGCTTGGCGGCTTTTCAGCCGGGACAAACGCTCGACGTGTGGGGGCCGCTGGGGAACGGCTTCGCGCCGGCCCGCGGCGGCACGCTACTCATGGTGGCCGGCGGCATTGGTCAGACGCCGTTCATGGCGCTGGGGCGCGAGGCGCTCGGCCTGCGCAGCTATGGCGTCGGCGGGCGCGAGACCCAGCGTGCCGAGCGCGTGGTCCTGTGCTATGGCGCGCGCAGCGCCCCGTACCTGGCCGGGCTCGACGAGTTCCGCGCCCTGGGACTGGAACTACGGACCAGCACTGACGACGGCACGGCGGGGCATCATGGCCGCGTGACCGATCTGTTGAATCAGGCGCTCGACGAGCAGCCAGCCAATCCGCGGATCGTTTGCTGTGGCCCCGAGGTGATGATGCACGCCGTGGCCAAGATCGCGGCCCAGCGCCACGTGCCGTGCCAGGTGTCACTCGAAACACCGATGGCCTGCGGCATTGGCATTTGCTTTACCTGTGTCGCCAAGGTGCGCGACGAAGGCGCTTCCGCGGAATGGGATTACCGCCGCACGTGCGTTGAAGGTCCGGTGTTCGATTCCCACCGGATCGTCTTTGACTGAGCGTTTGACGCCGCTGGCGGATCGCTAGTCGGCGAAACCGTTAGCCTTACTTCGCGGCGGCTTTGGCCTTCTTGGCGAATTTGGCCATCCGCGACTTGATCCGCGCGGCGGCGTTCTTGTGAATCACGCCCTTGGCGGCGGCCTGGTCGGCGCGCTTGGTCACCAACGACACGGCGGCGGCCGACTTTGTGGCGTCGGTCCCCTTGGAGGCCTCGCGGGCCTTCTTGACTTCGGTCTTCAGCGTCGACTTGACGTTACGATTGCGGGTCCGGCGCTCCAGACTCTGGCGGAGACGCTTCTTGGCACTCTTGGTATGCGGCATGGCTGCTCAAAACGAATACGGTGTGACGGAAATACGGTTTGACAGACAAACCGCGTGACAAAACGAAAAACGACCGCGTCCAAGCCGGCTCTGGCAAGAAGCCAAATCCTGGCTGGCGGCAGGTCGATTACAGATCGGCCGGGTCGCCGCCATCTTCGCGTAATTTGGCCAGCTTGTCTAGCCACTGGGCCACGTCCTTATAGCCAAAATCGAGCCCCGCCAGGTCCGACAACAGCTTGTCGCCCTTATCCAATTCCTTCAAATGCACGGCCAGCTTGCCGGCGTTGTAGAGGGCGTCTTTTTTCAGTTCGATGTCCTTGTCGCCGAACTCGGCGCTCGCCTTTTCGAAGCTATCGAGCGCCATCTTGTATTGTTTGATGAAGGCAAAGCACTGTCCCAGCGACAGGTACACGTGTCCGCGTCGCTTCAGGTCGCTGCGGCAATCCTGGAACAGCTTGATCGCTTCGCCAAACTTCTTGGCCCGCTGCAAGCGAACCGCCAATTCGTACTTGAAGTGCATGTTCGTCGGATACCGCTCGCAGCGGCTGGCGTAAATCGTCACTTCCTTGGCGTTCAGGTCGGCCTTCAAGTTGTTGTACAGGTTGACGGCCGCTTCGGTCTTCTCGTCGCGAGCCTTCTTCTCGGCCTGGATCAAGGTCTGTCGCGCCACGCGCAGTTGCACGTCTTCGACCCGCTCGCGAATCGTCAGGTCGCCCCCCCCCGAGGCCTGCAACGCCCGCTGAAGAATCTCTTCGGCCTTGGCGAATTGCTCGTCGCGCTGGTAGAAGTCGCTCAACTCGACATAGGACGCCATGTTGGTCGGCTCCTTATCTATCGCCCGCATCATCCGCTCTTCGAGCGTCATGCGTCCTTCGTCTTCGTCACTGGTCGCCTTGTTCAACCGCACGTCCTTGGTCGACTGGGCCTCCTCGTAGCCACCCTTGTGGATCGTCTTTTCGACGGCCAGGTTGTTCATCGCCCGGATCGCTTCTTCGTCGGTCGGCTTGGCATTCTTGACGCGCTGCCAGCAGGACATCGCCTGGTCAAAGTGCCCGGTTCGTCCCAGCGCACGCGCGTACACACGGTTGATGTTCGTGTCGTTGTGATCGGCGTCGAAGGCCAACTTCAGGTATTCCAACTGGCAATCATCCGCCTTCAGGGTTTCACAGGCGTTGCCAATCTCGACCAGCGTCCCGGTATCCCAAGGATTGATCTTCAGGATTTCGATGCCGCTGGTGATGATCGTCACCCAGTTCTTCGTCAGCTTGGTCTTTTGCAGGGCGGTCTTCATGCCGGCGGTCTTCATACCGGCCAGCGTGGCCCCCTTCTTGTTGTTGTTGTATTTCTTGACCAGATTGGCCAGAAAGCTCCGCACATACTCCGGGTTGCCCGGGTCGCCGATCACGCACTGGGTGAACATCTCGGTGGCGTAGTCAAATTGACCGGCCGCCGCCACCTTGGCCCCCTGCTGGAAGCAGCGCTGAAAAACTTGGCGCTTCTGCGGCGGAACGGGGGGAAGCCCTTCCGGCTCGCCATCTTTTTTCGGTTCTTCGCTTGTCGACTTAGCCATGCGTGGTCTTCAATTCTAGCGGTCTGCTATTCTAGAACAGTGAGTATCGATGCCGTCCGCGACGGTTGCCGTGCGTATCGGCCGCGGAACAGGGGTGAACGACCTAAACGAGCACAATCCCGAGAATCTCATCTCCAGGGTTGCTAAAACGACATTTTACGCCCCCCAACACGCCAACTCAACCAGCCGCCCGGGCCGCGACCGTCGGCCCCTGGCCCCACGAAAAGCGATCCCTGACACCCGATGAACGTCAAGGCCCCTCAAACTGGACGCGTCTACCTGGTCGGCGCCGGCCCCGGCGACCCGGGACTGCTGACCGTGCGCGGCGCCGAACTGCTGGGCCGGGCCGACCTCGTGCTGTACGACTATCTGGCCAACCCGGCGATCCTCGAACATGCCGCGTCCCACGCCGAGTGCGTCTGTCTGGGACGCCACGGGCGTGACACGCTGCTACCGTTGGAGGAAGTCACGCGAATGATGGTGGCCGCCGCCCGGGCCGGCCGCACCGTGGTCCGCCTCAAAGGGGGCGACCCGGCGGTCTTTGCCCGGCTGGCCGAGGAAGTCGACGCCCTGGTGGCCGCCGGCGTGCCGTTCGAGATCGTGCCCGGCATCACCACCGCCCTGGCCGTGGGAACCCATGCCGCGATTCCCCTGACCCATCGGCACCACGCCTCGGCCGTGGCGCTGGTCACCGGTCACGAAGAGGGAGACAAGGCCACGTCGGCGATCGACTATGCCGCGCTGGCCCGCTTTCCAGGCACGTTGGTCTTTTACATGGGAGTCACCCAGGCACCCCACTGGACGCGAGCCCTGATCGACGCCGGTATGTCGGCCGAGGCGCCGGCCGCGATCGTGCGGCGCTGCTCGCTCCCCGATCAGGCTGTCTGGCGCTGCACGCTAGGTGAGGTCGCCGCCACGATCACGCGCGAACACATCCGCCCGCCGGTCATTGTCGTCGTGGGTCGCGTGGCCGGCTTGGAACCGGTCGGCCAATGGTTCGCCGAGCTTCCGCTGCACGGTCAAACGGTCCTCGTCACGCGCCCGATCGAACAGTCCGACGCCACCGCCCACGCGCTGGCCGAACTGGGTGCCAACGTCCTTGTTCAGCCGGCCATCGCGATCACCGAACCGGCTGATTGGCGACCGGTCGACGCCGCGCTGCAAAAGATTCAGCAATACGACTGGCTGGTCTTTTCGAGCGCCAACGGCGTGCGGGCCGTGATGAGCCGGTTGGCCCACCTGGGACACGACGCGCGACGGCTCGGCCCAGTGCAATTGGCCGCGATTGGTCCGGCCACGGCGGCGGCGCTGGCCGAGTACCACCTGCACACCGATCTCGAGCCCGGGGAATACCGGGCCGAAGCCTTGGCCGAGGCGCTGGTGCCCGAGGCGGCTGGACGCCGATTCCTGTTGGCACGAGCCAGCCGCGGGCGCGAGGTGCTGGCCGAAATGCTCCGGGCCGCCGGTGCGATCGTCGACCAAGTGATCGTCTATCAAAGCGCCGACGTCCGCGAGCCCGACGCCGAGATCGGCGCCGCGCTCGACGCCGGGCGCATCGACTGGGTCACCGTCACCAGTTCGGCCATTGCGCGATCGCTCAGTGCCATGTTCGGCCCGCGTTTGGTCCAGACCAAGCTCGCCAGCATCAGCCCACTGACTTCGGCGACTTTACGAGAAGTGGGACTGTCCCCCGCCGTCGAGGCGGCCTCGTACACCACCGCGGGGCTGATCGATGCCATCATTAACTCTCGGAAGAACCGTTAAACCTTTCCACGCTTGCCAAACGTCGGGCCAACGTGCAGGGGGCTGCTAGCGATTGCCGATCTGATTCGAGGGTCGTTTCTGTTCACCCCTCGGAATCGGCGCTATGTCGGCAACTCAACAGACTGCGGTCCTGACGATCGTCAACACCTCGGGCCTTTCGGCCGATGAGGCCGGAGCCGGCGCGGCACCCCTTGCCGAGCTGTTGCAAGAGGCCGGCGTGTCGGCCGCGTGGAGCATCGCGGGCTCGGTCAGCGAGCAACTGCTTGAACGCTTGAGCGAAGCCGGCCAGCAACTCGCTCCACATGTCGTGGCGAGCGGATCGTCGGACGCCGGCGCGTTGGCCATCGCCCAACTGCGTCAACAGATTTCACGTTTGCGCCGATTGGGCGTCGTTGCCCCGTTGGCCGCCGTGGATGCGGCCGACGAGCAGGCAGCCGAACTCGTTCTCGGCGCCGGGGTCGGCATCTCGACCATCTGTGAAGCCTCGCCCATGCCTCGTGCGGGCTTGTTCGCCCGACTGGTCGGGCGTGGACAGCATTCGTCACGGCACACGGCGCTGCGCCGCTTGCGGAGCGGCTTGTGGCAACTGACCCCGGCGCTCGACTTGCTCGACACGTCAGGGCGCGAGGTGTCGCGACTGGGGCAATTGGCCGCCGGCCAGAAGCTGCGGCTCAAGGCTGTGGCGATCGACGCCGCCCAGTTTGCCGCCAATGGGGTGCGTCACGGCCTGCGGCTGGTCCGGCTGTGGGAGCAGATGGACGCCGACCCGGCGGTTGAGCTATTGCCGGCCGCCGAGTTTGTCGCCCGGCTGCAAGAGCAAGTCTCCGGCCAACCCAGCCGATCGATCCTCCGCCGGGCCGCGTAACGACAATCTCGCGGAATGTTCACCAAGCTGGCGGCTATGCCGCCAAATCACGGCGACAGAGTCGCCGGCTTGGAGCAAGGATAGTGATACCGCTACGGCTGCTCGCGGAACGATTGCCAACTGAGGAAGGCCAGAATGACCGAGCAGGCGATAAAGCCGTAGTCCATCGTGGGACTGGCTTTCTTGAACGGGATTTCCATCGCCAGGTCGAGCCCGAACACCACGATCAAGCCGAGTGCCAGGATCAGGGCAATAATCGAGAACGCTTTGGCCATGGTGTGCGGAACGCCCAGGTGCAGCAGCGAGTCAGTCGAACCAACAGCCCGCGGGCCGAGTCCGATTAGGCAGAAACGATGGTTGTAGGGTAATCTGAGGCAGGGCCGGCGTCGAGACGGTGAGCCGGGCGATTTGCCTCGGTTTTTGCCCGAATTGGCCGCCCCGCCCTGACGACTTTTCGCCACTCGTCTGCCCGGAGCCGCGCCCATGACCCGCCAGGTTTCCACTTCGGCCACCGGCGCGCCGCGACTCGACTGGCAGGCCTTTCGCCGCTTGATGCCGGTGGCCGAGCGGTGGGCCTATTTCGATCATGCCGCCGTTGCTCCGCTAACCGCGCCGGCGCAAAAAGTCCTGGCCGATTGGGCCGCCGACGTGGCCGCCAACGGCGACGTCTATTGGCCGCGCTGGGCGCAGGGCCTGCCCCAGGTGCGCCGCACGGCGGCCGAGTTGATTGGCGCCGACGCCGACGAGGTCGCCCTGGTGCGCAACACGACCGAAGGAGTGAACCTGGTGGCCGAGGGATTTCCCTGGCAGCCGGGGGATAACCTGGTCACGCTGGCCGACGAGTTTCCGACCAATCAGTACGCCTGGCTTAACTTGGCCAGTCGCGGCGTCGAGACGCGCCGGCTGCCAACGACCAACGGGCGATACGATCTGGCCGACCTAGCCGCGCTGTGTGACCAGCGGACTCGGTTGATCAGCATCAGTTGGGTGAACTTTGCCCACGGTTGGCGCAACGACCTCGACGCGCTGGCCGAGCTGGCCCACTCGCGCGGCGCGTATCTGTTCGTCGACGCCATTCAGGGGCTGGGGGTGCTGCCGCTCGATGTGCGGCGCACGCCTGTCGACTTTCTGGCCGCCGACGGGCACAAGTGGCTGTTGGGGCCCGAAGGGGCCGGCCTGTTCTACCTGCGTCGCGAGCACTTGGACTTGCTCCGTCCGCTGGGCGTGGGCTGGAACAGCGTCGTCGGCTCACACGACTTCAGCCGGATCGACTTTCGCCTCAAGCCTTCGGCCGAGCGCTACGAAGGGGGCACCTGGAACATGGGCGGGCTGTTGGCAATGGGAGAGAGCTTGAAACTCCTGGCCCAGCTTGGCACGGCGGCCTGTGAGGAGCGTATACTGCACCTGACCGACCAGGCGTGCGAGCGGCTGGGCAGCGTGGGGGCCGAGATCATGAGCGATCGCTCTGGCCCGCGCCGCAGCGGCATCGTCTCGTTCACGGTCCCGGGGCGTGACCCCCAGGAGCTTCGCGCGCAGGCGATCAAACAGGGCGTGGTGCTCAGTTGCCGCGGGGGTGGACTGAGAATCAGCCCGCACGTTTACAACGATGAAACCGATGTGGACCGATTGATCGCCGCCATCACGCAGTAATAGTCGTATCCGATCGAGTGTTAGGCCGAACCCTTCCACAACCTCTGCGAGACACACCATGGATTTCTCCAACCAGCCTGCGCCGCAAAACCCATACGCCGCCGGAGGCTCGCCGTCGGATACGCCCCCCGAGGAAGTTGGCATGGCCAAGCAAATCAAAATCGTGGCGATCTTGATGATGATTAATGGGGGCATCTGTTTGCTGACAGGGCTGTTCTACGTTGCCATCGGCTTCGCCGCCCCCAATATGTTCGACGCAGACCAGATCAAGCAAATGCAAGCCCAGCAACCTGGCCAACAGCACCTCGATCCGGAAACGCTTAAGTGGATGATGATTGGCATTTACGGTGGCATGGGCTCGGGGGGCATCATCGCGGGCCTGTTGCAGTTGCCGGCCGGACTGCGGAACCTTCGTTACCGTGGTCGCACGTTCGGCATCGTGGCATTGATCCTGGGCATGATTGCCGCTTCGACCTGCTACTGCGCCCCGACGTCGATCGCCTTGTGCGTGTACGGCATGATCGTCTACATGAACAACGACGCGAAAGCCGCCTTTGCCGCCCATTCGTGATGCGTTCTCGAACATTCCACACTGGTAATCACTGAACGTGGACAATCCTTATCAGTCGCCATTCTCCTCGGGCCTCGCGCAGTCGCAGTCCCCCGCCGGCGCGATCGTCGGCCGCGCCAAGCAGATTCGCATTGTGGCGGTGCTGATGATAGTGAACGCGGGCCTGTTGCTGGTGATGGCCGCGATTCTTGGGGTCATGGCCGTCTTTCTTCCTCCGGTGATGGCCGATATCGAGAAGCACAAGCAAGAAGCTCGCGAGCAAATGCAGGAAATGAAGCACAAAGAACTGGAGAAGATCAGGGAGCAGGCTCGTCGTGCGGGCGCGCGGGTCGAAGACGAAGAAGAGGTACCACGGATCAAGGAGCTTCCCGATAACTCGGCGGCCGTTCCGTTTTCTCAGGTGCTTCCCTGGATGTACGGCGGCGTGAGCGCGCTTGCCGCGCTGGTCGCGGGGGTCAATGCGCTGGCCGGCTGGCAAAACTACCACTACCGCGGGCGGGCCTTTGGGTTGATCGCGTTGTTCAGCAATCTGGTGACCATCTTCACCTGTTACTGCGCTCCAACATCCATCGCCCTGATGGTCTATGGGCTGGTCGTTTATCTGAGCGAAGATTCCGAGCGGGCCTTCGCGAATAACTCATAATCCGAGATAATTGCAGTCTGATCGACTCACACGCCCACACTGGAAAGACATCACGACACCATGCCAGACGCCGCCCCTCGCACCGCGGTTTATACCGGCTCGTTCGATCCGATCACGCTCGGGCACCTGAACATCATCGAGCGGGCCAGCACGCTGGTCGACCGACTGGTCGTCGGCGTCGGCGTGAACGCGGCCAAGAACGCGCTGTTCGACCCCGACGAACGAGTGGCGCTGGTGCGCCAGTGCGTGCGCCCTTGGCCCAACGTCGAGGTCGAGAAGTTCGACGGGTTGGCCGTCAATTTCGTCCGCTCGTGTGGCGCCCGCGTGATGATCCGCGGCGTGCGACCCCTGCAAGACCTGGAAGCCGAGTTGACCATGATGGTCGCCAATCGGCAATTGGACCCGGGCATTGAAACCGTGGTGCTGATGGCCGACAAGGAGTTCGCCCACGTCAGCAGCTCGCTGATCAAGCAGATCGCGCCGCTGGCCGACGACGAAGAGCTGTCCCACTTCGTGCCGCCGGAAGTGATCGTCGCCGTGCGCAAAAAACTCGCCGGCAACTGATCCGCAGGAATTTGAACCGCAAAGACGCAAAGGACGCGAAGACAAAGCCGGAATTTGAAACGCGGAGAAAGACGATTTAAGCAATCCTTCTCTGTGACTCTCAGCGCCCTCTGCGATTCAAGTGCTCTATTGTATTTTCTTTGCGATCTTTGCGTCTTTGCGGTGAACAAAAGAACCGCGACAGGCCAAATTGCGGCCGGCGTCAGTTGCGGCTGGCGTCGCCGTCGGCCTTGTTCAGCGCGCCGCGTAGATAGCGCGCCCGTTCGATGTTCCGATCGGCGGTGTCCAACTCGACCCCGCGCAGTTTTTGCAGGTGGGCCGGCTGGGTGTGAATGAACAATTGGTTCAGCACCGGGATCTCCAAATCGTGGATCAGCCCCAGGTTCACGCCCATTCGCACGCTGCTCAACAGGTGCATCGTCTCTTCCGAGCTGATCGTCTGGGCCGTGCGCAGAATGCCAAACGCCCGGCTCACCCGATCGTGCAGGTTCTCGTGGCTTTCGCGGACCAGGAACTCGCGCGCTTTGCGTTCGTATTCGATGATCGTCGGCACCACGTCACCCACCTGTTTAAGCAAGTCGGCTTCCGAACGGCCGAGGGTGATCTGGTTCGAAATCTGGTAAAAGTCCCCCATCGCCTGCGAGCCTTCGCCGTACAAACCCCGCACCGCCAGGCTGATTTTCTGTAGCGAACGGAACAGCTTGTCGATCTGCCGCGTGATGACTAATGCCGGCAGGTGGAGCATCACGCTCACCCGCATGCCCGTGCCGACGTTCGTGGGGCAAGCGGTCAAATAGCCCAGCCGCTCGTGAAAGGCGTAGGTCACCGACTCTTCCAAGTGGTCGTCAATCGCGTTGATCGTGTCCCAGGCGGCTTGCAGGTCGAGCCCGCTCTTCATCACCTGCAAGCGCAGATGATCTTCCTCGTTGATCATCACTGAGGCCCGCTCGTCGGGGTCGATGGCCACGCCGCGGGCGTGCTCCCCTTCGGCCAGTTCGCGGCTGATCAATTGCCGTTCGACCAAAAACTGGCGATCGATCGATTCAAGCTTGGCCACGTCCACATAGAACAACGGCGCGTCCCACGAGTCTTGCGTGACGCGTTCCTTGAGCGTTCGCTCGATCTCCGCACGGTCGGCGTTCGAAGCCTTGCTGATGAAGGGGAACTCGGCCAGGTTGCGGGCCAGCCGAATGCGCGTGCTGATCACGATGTCCGACTCGGGGCCGGCGCCGCGCAGCCATTCTCCGCATCCGCGTGAAAAGTCGTCGATATTCACAGCCCGTCCTAACCGTTAGCGAGCCGGCCACGTTGGCCCTGGCTCGTTGATTCGCCACTGCTGATTTGTTTTGCGCTAGCCCGCTATTTGCCGCCTTCGATTTGCCTGATTTCGTCGCGCAGCTTCGACGCCCGTTCGTATTCTTCCGCCTGCACCGCCTCTTTCAACTCGCGCCGCAAGCGGATCAAGTCGGTCTGCCGGTCGGTGCTACCGTGGCTCCGCTTGGGGCGCTTGCCCACGTGCTCGAGCTCGCCGTGAATGTTTAACAACAGCGGGTCGAGTTCTTTCTGAAAGAAGACATAGTCGTGCGGGCACCCCAGCCGACCTTGATTGCGGAACTCGTAGAACGTGATCCCACAAGTTGGGCAGGCTTGCTGATCGAGCCGCTGCAGCTCTTCGGCCGTCTGGCCCACGGCCAGATGCTGGGCCAACGGACCGGTCAGAGTGGGAGTCGTCTGCTCCCCTTCCGACTCGGACAGGTATTCGCGCGCGTGTTCCTCGCACACGTGAAGCTCTTTCGGCTTGCCGCCGATCAGCTCGGTGATGTGGAACTTAGCCGGCTTGTCGCACTTCTGGCACTTCATGGACCGTCGCTGGATAAATCGTGGCTGGCGCGCAAGGAGATCGGGGGGCTGCAAACCACAAAGGGGGGCTTAACGCATCGGAATTCTAACAGTCGCGCCCTAGGTGTCAACGGGGACGCGGCGGCGGCGGCGAGTTGTAACCGCTTGCAAGTGATACAATTGCGTCGGCCACGGCGCGCAACCACTCGTGCGGCGGTAAGGCGGGTATCAGAGTCATCCACGCGACAACGCGCCGGGTAAAACACGGCAAACTGACGTGTCGCCAGCGGCAATGCCGCGCGTCATACTAGCGACGGACAGTTGGCCGCTTACAACGGCCACGCCGACGCCCCCACCGCGCGATACGCCCCACAGGAAGTAACACCATGCTCCGATCCATTCGATTCACGCTCTGTTTCGCCGTGCTCAGCCTGTTCGCCGCCGGCCAGGCGCGCGCCGCCGACAAGGCCCCCTCGACCGACGCTCCCAAGTTGCTGTCAGTTGAACGAATCTGGGACGCGGGCAAGCACAATGCCTTCACCGACCTGATTCGCTTTCGCGACGCCTGGTATTGCACGTTTCGCGAAGCCGACGAGCACGTCGGCGGCGATGGGATGATTCGCGTGCTCCGTTCGGCCGATGGTCGCGAATGGCGCAGCGTGGCCGGCGTCACGGAGAAAGGAATCGACCTGCGCGATCCCAAGTTCTCGATCACGCCCGACGGCCGCTTGATGATCGTCGCCGGCGGCTCGCTCTATCGCGGCACCAAGACGCTGCAAGGTCGCCAGCCTCGGGTGCTGTTCTCGGCCGACGGCGCCAAATGGTCGGCCCCCGAGCGCGTGTTGGACGAAGGACACTGGCTCTGGCGTGTTACCTGGCACAAGGGACGCGCTTACGGCATGTCGTACGTCGGCAAGCCGCGCGACTCGACCGAGGAATGGCCGTTGCGCTGGGTCACGAGCGACGACGGCGTGAAGTGGCGCGAGCTGGCCAAAGTCGACGCCCCAGGGCGTCCCAACGAGTGTACCGTCCGCTTTCGTGACGACGACACGGCCGTGGCGCTGTTGCGACGTGAAGGGGGGAACCAGCACGGCTGGATCGGTACCAGCGCGCCCCCGTACGACAAGTGGAACTGGACCGAGATCGACGCCCGGCTAGGTGGCCCGAACTTCATCATCTTGCCCGATGGCGCGATGTGGGCCGGCAGCCGGTCGCACACGCCCGAGGGCCCGCGCACGGTGCTGGCGCGAATGACCACGACCAGCTACGAACCAGTGCTCACCTTGCCCAGCAGCGGCGATAACAGCTACCCAGGCCTGGTCTGGCACGACAAGCAGTTGTGGATGAGCTACTACTCGTCGCACGATGGCAAGACGAGCATCTATCTGGCCAAGATCGCCCTGCCGTAAAAGTTTGCCCAGCGTCAAAGCCCCGGCACAGACGATCCCCTGCCCCAAGTGCCGACACGACCGGGGTTCTCACACCGCCCCCGGGCGAATAAGCTGGCACCGCCCGCGGCGCGCATCGGGTCCGAACCCCGAGCCTGTTCGCGCCTCTTCAGATTGAGTTCACCGCAAAAACGCAAAGGTCGCAAAGAGAATAAAGGAACATTTGAATCGCAGAGGACGCGAAGAGTCGCAGAGAAGAATTGTCGAAATGGGTTTTTCTCAGCGGTTCTCTGCGCCCTCTGCGTTTAATCTTCTTCTTTGCGACCTTTGCGTCTTTGCGGTGAAGAATGACTTCGGAGTTTGCCGTGACGCACTTGCCTGACTTCAAGACGTTCGAGCAACTGGCCG
Source organism: Planctomycetota bacterium (assembly GCA_018242585.1). NCBI lineage: Bacteria > Pseudomonadati > Planctomycetota > Planctomycetota bacterium. Next base: position 13,776 of record JAFEBQ010000039.1, on the reverse strand, counting down.
CCGGTGTGCATCTGGTGCCGGTGTGGCGCCGGCTGACCGGTGACACGCTGACGCCGGTGACCGCCTTTCATCGGCTCGACGCCGGCGCGTGCGCATGCTTGTTCGAAAGCGTCGTCGGTGGCGAGAAGGTCGGCCGGTACAGCTTTCTCTCGGCTCGGCCCTTTCAACTGATCGAAGCCCGCGGCCAGCAGGTCACCAAGACCGTCTTTAGCGACCAGGGTGAGCCCAAGAAGGAAACCCGGCAGGTCGACGATCCGCTGGCCGTGTTGAAACAAGAAGTCGATGCCTGGCGCGCGGCCGTGGTGCCCGAGCTGCCACCGTTCTGCAGCGGCGCGGTCGGCTACGCCGGCTATGACACCGTGCGTTACGTTGAACACCTGCCCCACGCGCCCCAGGACGATCGGCATTTGCCCGACCTGTCGTTTGCCTTCTTTGACTCGATGGTCGTGTTCGACCATGTGAACAAGACGATCACGGTGGTCGCGATGGCTCGACTCGATGAGCACCGGGAAGATTTGCAATCGGCCTACCGCGAAGCCTGCGCCGAGGTCGACCGGCTGGTCGAGACGTTGGCGCACCCGGGCGACGATCTGAAATTGGCCGACATCAGCGTGGCCGGCGCGCCGCGGGTCAATTTTGAATCGAACTTCCGCCGCGAAGATTTCCTGGGGATCGTCGAGAAGGCCAAAGATTACATCCGCGCCGGCGACATCTTTCAGGTCGTCCTCAGCCAGCGGCTCAAGACCAAAATTTCGGCCGCGCCGTTTGAAATCTATCGCACATTGCGGGTGGTGAACCCCAGCCCGTTCATGTTCTATCTGCGCACGCCCGACGCCACGCTGGTCGGCAGTTCGCCCGAGATCATGGTTCGCGTCGTCGCGGGACACGTCACGGTTCGCCCCCTGGCGGGCACGCGCAAGCGCGGCGCCACCGAGGAAGAAGACCACCGGCTCGCCGAAGAGCTGTTGGCCGATCCCAAGGAGCGAGCCGAGCACGTGATGCTGGTCGACTTGGGTCGCAACGACGTAGGGCGCGTGGCGCGCTACGGCTCGGTGCAGTTGACCGATGTGATGACCATCGAGCGCTATAGCCACGTCATGCACATCACCTCGAACGTGACCGGCGAGTTGTCGCCGGGGCTCGATTCGTTCGACGCGCTGCGGGCCTGCTTGCCGGCTGGCACGGTCAGTGGCGCGCCCAAGGTCCGGGCCATGCAAATCATCGACGAGCTCGAACCCCACCGCCGCGGTCCCTATGCCGGCGCGGTCGGCTACATCGACTTCAACGGGAACATGGACACCTGCATCGCGTTAAGGACCATGGTCATTCAGAACGGCACGGCCTATGTCCAGGCGGGCGCTGGAATTGTGGCCGACAGCGATCCCGAGAGCGAATACCAGGAAACGCTCAACAAAGCCCGAGGCATGCTCAAAGCCATCGAAGTGACCGAAGCTCGCGTGGCCGGCCGCCGCTAACGCGTTTTTTTACACGCCCCAGCATCAGGGTGGCACGCCCGTCCTTCGGGCGTGGGGAAGCTTGTATCGACACCAGTATTTCATTGGCGATTCCCCACGCCCTGCGCTGCGCTTGGGACGTGCCACCCCGATTTAGTCCCACGAAAACCGCTTGAGCTTATGAAATGTTTGCGCTGACACGGCTCATTAAGACCCGGGCGACGCTAGCATTTTTCGGAAAATCCGCCTCTCCGCGGCGGGGCGATTCTCCTAGAATGCCATGCTTGGCCGCCCCCGCCACTGGTCAATCGGCGGCCGCTCACCCGAATTCGTCCGGAACAGAAAGGATCGCTCGATGATGCTCCGCGCCCTGATTGTCGTGGCCGTCGGCTCGCTGCTGGCAGCCGCGGCCGAGGCCCAAGTGCCTGCGCCGGCCGGCAAGGTCACCTTTGCCGACGTCAAACAAAAGTACAGCTACGCCATCGGCTCGAGCCTGGGCCGCAACCTGAAAGGGAAGATCGACACCGACATGCTCGTCCGCGGCCTGCGCGACGCGGCCGCCGGCGCCGAGCCGGCCCTGACCGACGCCGAGATGGAACAAGTGATTGGCCAATTCGAACAAGAAATGATGAACACCCAGATGAAGGAAGTGACCGAGAAGAACAAGGCCGAAGGGGACGCCTTCCTGGCCCAGAACGCCAAGCAGCCGGGCGTGGTCACCCTGCCCAGCGGACTGCAATACAAAGTGCTCAAGCAAGGGAACGGCGCCTCGCCCAAGCCGACCGACACCGTGACGGTGAACTACAGCGGCAAGCTGCTCAGCGGCCAGGAGTTCGCCAACTCGACGCGCGAAGGGAAGCCGTTGACGATGCGAGTCGATCAGTTCGTGCAGGGCTGGATCGAAGCGCTGCCGATGATGAAGATCGGCGACAAGTGGACGCTGTACATCCCGTCGAACCTGGCCTACAAGGATCAAGGCCGCCCGCCGGTGATTCCGCCCGCCGCGACGCTGATCTTCGAGATCGAATTGCTGGGGATCAACCAGTAGTTCGTCGATCGCTTTGACGTGTTAACTACAAGAGCCGGCAGCGCAATCAGCGCTGCCGGCTCTTTTTTTGCGCATGCACGATTCGCGCTCAACAAATCGATCGGTCCTCGGCGACAAACGATGAACACCCCTCCCTGCCAGGGAGGGGCTGGGGGAGGGTAAAGACGTCGCGCTACGAGCGACTTAGGAGCCATAAGTATTGAACGCAAAGAACATTGCCACATAAAGCGCTGCGCTAGAAATGACCGCCGAAAGAATCAACGCCATCGTTAGTCCGGTTGCGCTGGTTGGGAACGCCTTCGCTCGCAACAAGAGCAATGTATCGACGACGATTCCAACCAAAGGCGGCCCGAGAACGATCAACTCGTTTCGCAGCCCTGTGCCATAAAGAACCTGTTGACGAACGAGTAAGAATCCTATTAGTGTCTGCATGCATGCCACGCCGAGCATCTGAAGTAGCACGACGAACATACAGCCCCCTTGGACGCTCAATCGCGCACCATGCCAACCGCCAACTTACGTCGGCGGCTCCTGCCGGCACTCATCATTCATCACTCATCATTCCGCACTCGCCGCCTACTTCTTCTCCTTCAGCGCCTGGACCAGCCCGGGCACGTCGTCCGCGCCGGTGGGCACGCTGATCGTCGCGCCGGCGAAGTCGCCGCCGATGGGCTGATAGCGCCCGCCCAGATGTTTCGCCAGGAACGCTTCGAGCACGGCCTGGTAGCTCTTGTTGTTCGCCGGGCGGCGGAAGCCGTGCCCTTCGTCGGGGTACAGCAAGTAGATGACCGGAATCTTCTTGGCTTCCATCGCCTGGACGATCTGGTCGGCTTCCGACTTCTTCACCCGCGGATCGTTCGCCCCTTGCGCGATCAACAGCGGCCGCTTGATCTTGTCGACGTACGTCAGCGGCGAACGCTCGGTGAGAAACTTCCGCCCCTCCTCGGTGGTGTGGTCGCCGACCCGGTCTTTGAACAACTGAATGTCGGTCTGCCAGTACGGCGGAATCGCGTTCAACAACGTGATAATGTTCGACGGGCCGACCACGTCGATGCCGCACGCGAACACGTCGGGCGTGAAGGTCAGCCCGACCAGCGTGGCATACCCGCCGTAGCTGCCACCCATAATCGCCACGCGCTTGGGGTCGGCGATCTCGTGCTTGACACAATAGTCGACCGCGTCCAGCAGGTCGTCGTGCATCTTGGCCGCCCACTCCTTGTTGCCGGCGTTGAGGAACGATTTGCCCAATCCCGTCGAGCCGCGAAAGTTGACGGCCAGCACCGCGTAGCCACGGTTGGCCAGCAGTTGATGCTCGGAATTGAAGCCCCAGGAATCGCGCGACCACGGCCCGCCATGCACGTCGAGGACCATTGGCAGCGGTTTGTCCGGGCGCGCGTCGTTGTCGTCGTCGGTCCCCGGCGGCAAGGTCAGGTAGCAGACCAGGTTCAAACCGTCGCGCGAGGTGATCACGATCGGGTGCATCTTCACCAGCGGCAGGTCTTCGAGCGACTTGCGATTGGTAAACAAGAACTTCGCTTCGCGCGGCTCGCGACGGTAGAAGTAGTACCGCACCGGCCCGTCGTCCTTTAGATAGGCGACGATCCAGTTCTTGTCGTCGAGCGAGCGGCTGGGAATCTGAATATCGCCGTCGTCGACCGTCCGCAGGTAACGCAGGTCTTCGCCGACCTTGGGGTCGATGACTTCCCATTGCTGCCGCGTGTAGGTGAACGAAACGGCCTCGACCGTGTTCTCGGTCGGGTGCGAGAGAATCGCCCCCACGTCCGCCTTGTCGTTGGCCGCGATCAGCTTCTTGGCGCCGGTCTTCAGGTCCAGCGAATAGAGCGCGGCCGTGTCGCGATCGCGACTGTCTTCCAGGTAGACGATGTTGCCGGTCTTGTCGAAGCCGGCCGGCCCGGTCGTCAATGCGTCGGCCTGTGGCACGCGCATGAACGTCTTCCAGCCGCCGCTTCCGTCCGGCTCCAGAATCTCGCGCCCGCCGTCGTCCGAATAGCGAACCGCGAAGCGAATGCGAAAATCCTCGTCGGCCACGTAGCCGCTGAACTTTTCCTCGTTCTTCTGCACCAGCTTCCGCTCGCCGGTCTGGATGTTCACGCGATAAACGTCGTGGACCTGTGGATCGCGATCGTTCAGACCGACCAGCAACTCGTCAGGGAACTTGAAGCTGACGGCTTGGATTTGCGCCTGAACATTTTCGAGCGGCGTCAGGTCGCGAGTTTCGTTCGTGGTCAGATCGACGGCGTAGACCCGATCGTTCTCGTTGCCGTCCTGATCCTGGGTGTAGAGGACGTGCTTGTTGGTATAGGCCCAGAAGTAGCCGTGAATGCCCCGCTTCTTATCCTTGGTCACCGGCTTGGCGGCGGCGGGGTTGTCGATCGGCCCGACCCAGACGTTCAACACGCCATCCACCGCGGCCAGGTAAGCAAGCTGCTTCGAGTCGTGGCTCATCCGGGCGGCGGCCTTGTCCGGGTTGCCGAACAAGACGTCGCGCGCGATCAGCGGCACGTCTTTCAGGTAAGGCGGTGTCGTTCCGGCGGACTGGATGGCCGGAGCCGGCGCCTCGGCCTTGGCTCCTGCCTCAGCGGGCTGTTTCGTCTCGGCAGCCGGCGCGGCAGGCTTAGCAGCCGGCGCTTTGGCCGACACTGGCGCTTTGGCCGGCGAAGCTACCCACTCGCCTGCGGCTGACTTACCTTCGGTGGATTTACTGGCGGTGGGCTTGGCTGGCGGCCCCGCAGGGTTGCAGCCGACGAGGAGGGCGCCGCTCAGGACGCCCACGAACAAAGATCCAGCCACCGTGCGGTACGACATGCGAGAGACTCCAATCCGTTGAAAAAGCCGCGGCAAAACCGCCCTCCGACACCGGGCAAGATAGCCGACTTGGGCCGGGAAGGAAAGCAGCCGCTTAGCGTAAACACCCCAAGTCGCGCGTCCGCATCGCCGGCGCTAACTCTTGTCGTGCCAAGGGGGGAGCGATAGCTTGAGGGTTCCTCGACCGTGGCTCGCAATCATCACTCGCCCCCCGGTCCGCGTGGCGTGAACAGCGGCGGCGCGCAGTCCGACGGTTCGTTCGCAGGAGACGACGACTCATGGCTGCCTGGCGCGCCAGCGAATGGTTCGGTTGCGCCTGCGGCTCATCCTCCGCGTCGGTCTCTCAGTCGTCGGCGTCGACTTCACCCGCCGGTTCGTATCAGCCGCTGGTCGTGGTGCTTGGCGCGGCAGCGCTTGGCATCGCGCTTGATCGCTTCATCGTGTCGCTCGCCGCGCCGGTGTGGTGGACGATCGCACTCGCCGGTTTGGCCATCTGGTTGGTGTTGCATCGCTGTCAGCGCGCGGGCGCTGCCTCGGTCGCGGTCCTCATCGCCTGGCTTACCTTGGCCGGCGGATGGCACCACGGCTGTTGGAATCTGTTCCATCGCGACGAGCTTGGCCTGCTGGCCGGGCGGGAATCGTCGCCGGTTTGCTTGGAGGCCGAAGTCGTCTCGGGCCCGCGCGAGATCACCCCGCGCGAGCGCGATCCCCTTTCCACCGCCCAGTCGGGTATCCGCACGCGCCTGCTCATCAGCGCGCTGGCCGTGCGCGATGGCGCGAACTGGCGTGCGACCGCCGGCCGAGCCTGGCTGACGGTCGAGGGACAAACTCCGCACGTCCATTGTGGCGATCGGGTCCGCGTGTTTGGCCGGCTGTCCCAGTTGGCCCCGGCGATGAACCCGGACGATTTCGACTATGCGCGGCATGCCCGGGCCGATCGGCAGCTTTGCCGATTGTGGTGCGAGCATCCTGACGGCGTGACGGTCGTCGACTCGCCGAGCGTAAGCTGGCGGCGCTGGTTCGATGGCGCACGCCGCCGAGCCGACGCGCTACTGTGGAAGCACATCGCCCGCGAACGAGCGCCACTGGCCAGCGCGCTGTTCCTCGGCCTGCGTGAAGAGATGTCTCCCGAGGACACCCAGACCTACATGAAGACCGGCATGGTTCATATCCTGTCGATCTCGGGCCTGCACGTCGGGCTGTTGGCGATGGGGCTGTTCGCCGTGCTGCGAGTGATGGCCTGGCGGCCGCAGGTGACGGCCTGCTGTGTGTCGGCCCTGGTCGTCGGTTATGCCTTGCTGGTCGAGGCCGAGCCACCCGCCGTGCGGGCCACGGTCGTGTTGCTGCTGGCTTGCGTCGCCACCTTGGCCGGGCGTCGCGTGCTGGCGTTCAATACGCTGGCCGGGGCAGCGTTGGTCGTGCTGGCCATGAACCCTGCCGATCTGTTTCGAGCTGGGCCGCAGTTGTCGTTCCTCTGCACGGCGGTCCTCGGCGCGTGTACCATCGCGCTTGCGCGGCGCGAAGCCGATCCGCTGACTCGACATATTCAGCAGATGCAGCCCTGGCCGTGGCGCGCGCTGCGCCGCGCACGGTCGGCCGCAATGACCAGCGTCGGTACTTCGCTGGCGATCTGGTGCCTTGCCGCGCCGCTGGTGGCGCAGCAATTTCACCTGGTGTCGCCGATCTGCGTGTTGCTGACGCCGGTGTTGGCCCTGCCGGCCACGGTGGCGCTCTTGTCCGGGCTGTTGCTCGTCTTTGTCGGTACCTGGTTCCCGCTGTTGGCGACACCGCTTGGATATTGTTGCGATCGGAGTTTGGCGGTCGTGGATGGTTGTGTCCACGTGGCCAGCGAACTCGAAGCGGGCCACTGGTGGACCGCCGGGCCGACGTTGATTTGGGTCGTGGGCTTCTACGCGGTCTGTGCTTTGGCCTGGTCGTTGCCGCGCCAGCCTGCGCGCCCCTGGCTTCGTCCGGCGTTGCCGACGGCGTGGCTGGGGATGGCGCTGTTCGTCTCGGCCGCCACACCGAACCTGCCCGCGGAAACGATGCGGGTGACGTTCCTGTCGGTTGGTCACGGGCTGGCCACGGTTGTCGAGTTGCCCGGTGGCGACGTCTGGCTTTACGACGCCGGCCGGCTCGGTTCGCCCCATGCCGCCGTGCAGTCGGTGTCGAACTATCTTTGGTCGCGGCGTGTGCGACGCATTCGCGGGATCGTCGTTTCGCACTTGGACGTCGATCATTTCAATGCCGTGCCCGAGTTGCTGGAACGCTTCGAGGTCGACGGCGTTTATCTCGCGCCGCAGCCGCGGCCGTTGGACGAGGCCGGGCAAGTGTTGTTCGCCGCCATCGAGCGCGCCGGCGTGCCGCACACGACGTGGTCGCAAGGGTCGACGATTGAGTTAGCGCCGAACTGCCGCGCCACTGTGTTGCATCCATCGGCTTCGGGCGTGGTCGAAAGCGACAACGCCAACAGCCTGGTCTGGCTGGTCGAATTTGCTGGCCGGCGCGTCCTATTGACCGGCGACCTGGAAACGCCGGGGCTCGAACCGCTGCTGCGCTCGCCGGCGGTTGATTGCGACGTGGTGCTGGCTCCGCACCACGGCTCGGCGCGCTCGGACCCGCCTGGGTTCGCTGCGTGGAGCAAGCCGGAGTTCGTCGTCTTCAGCGGCGGAGACGGCCGCGACCTGCAACTGGTCGACGCGGCCTACGCCGAGCAAGGAGCCGAGCGGTTCCACACCGCCCGCGACGGCGCGGTGATGTTCCAGATCAACCGCGCGGGCGTCACCGCCAGGACTTGGTTGACCAAACGGATGATTCCAAGCAATTGAATTAACGCACGAAGACAACGTGCGGACTTTACTTCGTCGGCAGCAGTGCGGCCAGGTCGGGATGCGGGCGGGCGATGGTGTCGGCCAGGATCAACTTACCACCCAGGCGCTCGACCGTCTGCTTGCCAGCCGAGATCGCGGCCTGCACCGCGGCCACGTCGCCGCGAACCATGATCGTCACGTAAGCCGCGCCGATCTTTTCCTTGCCCACCAACTGAACATTGGCGCTCTTCAACATCTCGTCGGTGGCGTGCAGCGCCGCCACGAGACCTTGGGTTTCCAGCAGACCAATCGCGTCGGAACCAGCCATCGAATTCTCCTTGGGAATGCGGGCGTCGTACACGCCCAATAAGGGACTGAATGCAGGGGGTTGTTTGGCTTGGGCCAGGGTTTCAGCGCGCGGGGCGGGCATGACCACGTAGCTCGACGTGGCTCCCATCAGCTTGGCCAGCGCCATGCCTTGCTCGGCCGCTTCGCGCACCGCCGCGGTCGTGCCGACCAGCTTGATGCACTGCATCGGCGAGTCGGCGCTTTCAATGCCCAGGATGGTGACGCCGGCCGCCTTGATGCACCGATCGGCCACCAGCAGCGACGGCGCCAGGTTACTGACTTCGAGCAGCGCGAGACTTTCCATACGTTGTTCGCTCTTGTCGTGAAGCGTCGTGTTCAGTTCACAGTTCGCGGCTCGTTCGATCAACACCCCTCCCTTTCAGGGAGGGGTCAGGGGGAGGGTCGACGCATTGCACTACGAGCGCCGCGCTGACCCTCATCCGGCGGCTAGCGCCGCCACCTTCTCCCGGGGGGAGAAGGGTAAACGCCGCGCCGCTCAAGCCTGAATCTTTTACACCAAGATTTCCTAGCGTACTTGCAAGCCGCGGCGTTGCAATTCGCCCATCACCGATTGAACAATTTGCGTGACCAGTTGGGTGTCACCCGCGCCGGCCGCGCGCGACGCGCCCGAACCAGCATAGATGTCAAAGCCTTCGTCCACCAGTAGTTGTCGCATCTTGTCTTCAATCGCTTGAATGCCCGGCAACTGCGACGGGTCGAGCGGCATCCGCCCCGAGCCAGGGTTGAACCCGCGGGCCCGCAGCGCGGCACGGACCCCTTCGGGGAAGTCGGCCTGATACAGCATCGGGTCGAACACGCGGAGCAATTTGTATTGCAGTTGGCGCGCGTCGTCGATCTGGCCCGCGCGGACCTGGTCGTAAAGTTTGCGCGTCAGCTCGGGTACTATGCCGCTGCTGGCGTTGGTGCCGCCGTCGGCGCCGACGAGCAGCATGGGCATCAAGGCCGCGTCCCAGCCGGTCATGAAGCTGAAATCGGGCCGATTGGGTCGCACGGCGGCGATCATCCGCATCATGTGCGGCAAGTCGCCCGAGCTGTCCTTGATGGCCACGATCCGTTCGCATTCTTCGCTCAAGCGTTGCACCGTCGGCACGTCGATCGGCGAGGCGAACAGCGGAATATTGTACAGCGTGACATCGATCGGCGTGTTGTCGCCAATCTCTTTGAAATAGGCGTAGACCGCCGGCGCGCTCAACTTGTAGTAAAACGGCGCCACGATCGCCACGGCCCGCACGCCCAGACTGTGGTAATACTCGCAGGCGGCAATCGTCTCGCGCACGTTCGCTTCGGCGGCCCCGGCCAAGATGGGGACTCGGCCGCGGGTCTGGTCGGCCATGATCTGAATGATCCGCCGCCGTTCTTCGATCGAGAAACGTGTGAACTCGCCGGTCGAGCCGTTCGGGTACAAGCCATGCACGCCGCGCTCGATCAACCAATCGACGTAGCGGCGCAGTTCTGGCTCGTTGATCTCGCCACGCGCGTCGAGTGGCACCAGATTTGGAGTAAAAATCCCTTGTAGCTTGGTGGCTTTGGCCATCGTCGTTCCGTTAGTTGCAGTGGTGAATGGTTGAGTTCAGTCGCCGTGCTAGCACGAGCAAGATGCGTCGGCGTCATACTTAAACAGCGCCGCGTCGAACGCGCCCCAAGGCACGCGCCGCGCGAGGAACTTGTCTTCCAAGCTAATCAGCGCGCGCCGATTTCGTGCCAGTAATTTAGAACATGTTTAACGATTGCGAAGTGTTGGAGTACCGAACTTTCCGGTCCTGACAATAGCGATGACCTTGTCGGTTGTAAGGTGATGGCATAGATTGAACTTGGGTGCTACCAGAACACTGCCTGGCGGATCGGTAGCCCGCGCGTCATGGATGGCGGCTCGAACGCTGAAAGTGGTGGCATGGAATTTAGCCCTCTGGTTCGCGTCGCAGCCATGGTTGGTGTAACGGACGACGCTTCTCCCGCGAGTTCTGCGATGCATTCCACGTACGATCGCCAATCGGCGCCCTTGCGCCGCGCTATTGCCCGCACGCGCGGGTGGCTGCTGAACCAGCAGCACGAGGATGGCTACTGGGTGGCCGAACTCGAAGGGGACACGATCCTGGAAAGCGAATACATCCTGCTGCTGGCCTGGCTGGGACGGGCCGATACGCCGCTGGCGCGCAAGCTCGCCCGGCACATCCTGAATCAACAGCAGCCCGGCGGCGGCTGGGGCATGTACCCCGGCGGCGATATGGAAATCAGCGGCAGCGTGAAGGCCTATTTCGCGCTGAAGCTCACTGGTCACGACCCCGCGGCCGAATACATGCAGCGCGCCCGCAGCGCCATCCTGGCCCACGGCGGCGCCGACGCGGTGAACAGCTTCACGCGGTTCTACCTGGCGCTCTTGGGACAGATCGGCTATGAGCAATGCCCGGTCGTGCCGCCCGAGATGATCCTGTTGCCCAAATGGTTCCCGGTGAACATCTACGCGATGAGTTCCTGGAGCCGGACGATCGTCATCCCCCTGGCCATCATGTCGGCCCTGAAGCCCAAGAACCCGATCGACAGCCGCTTTGGCATTCGCGAGCTGTTCATTCGCCAGCCCGAGAACTGGCCGCCGCTGCGCTCGCCGTGCGTGAAGCGCAGCGTCAAGGTGCTGGGCTGGGAACGGTTCTTCCGCGCGGTCGACAACACCCTGAAGTTTTGCGAGCGGCATCGCTTGTTGCCGTTGCGTCGCCGCGCGCTGGCGCAAGCCGAGCGGTGGATGATCGACCGCTTCGGCGGTAGCGACGGCCTGGGAGCGATCTTCCCGCCGATGGTCTGGGCCGTGATCGCCCTGCGCTCGTTGGGTTACAAAGACTCTTCGCCCGAGTTGCGCTACTGCTACGAGCGACTCGAAGGGCTGATCATCGAGGAAGAAACCACGGCGCGGTTGCAACCGTGCAAATCGCCTGTCTGGGACACGTCGATCGCCATGCGGGCTCTGTCGGCCAGTGGACTGCCGGCCAGCGACGCCGCGATCGAGCGTTCGAGCGATTGGCTCCTGCGCAATCAGATTCATCGCACGGGCGATTGGGCGAACACGGTTGACGTGCAACCCGGCGGCTGGTGCTTTGAGTTTGCCAACGACTATTACCCGGACCTGGACGACACGGCCATGTGCATGATGGCCTTGGCCGACCAGTTCCGCGCCCCGGCCGAAACGCCCGCCGCGCCGGGCACCCTAAGACTGGTTGACGACCAGGACGAAGCGTCGCAAAGCAACCGCTTGGCGCTGCTAGAGCGCATTCCCGACGCGCTGGCCCGCGCCGAACGCTGGACGCTGGCCATGCAGAACCGTGACGGCGGCTGGGGGGCGTTCGACAAGGACAACGATCGCGAGTTCCTCTGTTACGTGCCGTTCGCCGATCACAACGCGATGATCGATCCCAGCACGCCCGACCTGACAGCCCGCGTGCTCGAAGCGCTGGGCCAGATCGGCCACCGCCAGGGAAATCCGGCCGTCGATCGGGCGCTGGCTTATCTGCGCCAATCGCAAGAAGCCGATGGCAGTTGGTTCGGCCGCTGGGGCGTGAACTACATCTATGGCACGTGGCAGGTGCTGGTCGGGCTGCGCGCCGTCGGCGTGCCGAGCAGCGACCCCACCGTGGTGGCGGGCGTGAACTGGTTGCTCGCCTATCAACAATCGTCCGGCGCGTGGGGCGAGTCGGCCGACAGTTACGCCGATCCGCACCTGCGGGGGCAAGGCCCGGCCACCCCGTCGCAGACCGCGTGGGCTTTATTGGGACTGATTGCCGCCGGTCAGCACGACCACCCCTCGGTGGCGCGCGGGATTCAATGGTTGGTCAATCACCAGCGCGAAGACGGCGGCTGGGACGAACTCGAGTTCACCGGCACCGGCTTTCCCCAGGTGTTCTATCTGCGCTATCACATGTATCCGATCTATTTCCCGTTGATGGCTTTGTCGCAATGGGCGGCCGCGACGGGAATCAAGTTGCCCAGTCCCGAAAAGATGACCCTCGCGCTGCAAGAAGTGGCCGACGAAGGCTGACCTCAGCGATCGTCGTGGCGAACTGCTGGCCAGGCAAGGCCGCTCGCTGCCACGCACCGCTCGTCGAAACGGAGTGAATTGATATGGCCGTTCCTGTGTCGCAGATGTGGACCGTGGCGACGTATGTGCTAGGCAAGCGGCTGCGCGGCGTGAAGCGCTATCCGATGGTGCTGATGCTCGAACCGTTGTTTCGCTGCAACCTGGCGTGCTCCGGCTGTGGCAAGATTCAGTTCCCGGCCGAAGTCCTGCGCCGGAATCTGACACCGGAGCAATGCTTTCGCGCGGTCGATGAATGCGGCGCGCCGATGGTGGCCATTCCCGGCGGCGAACCATTGCTGCATCCGCAGATCGTCGAGATTGTCGAAGGGCTCGTCGCGCGCAAGAAGTTCATCTATCTCTGCACCAACGCATTGAAGCTGCAGGAGTTCCTCCCCCGCTTCAAGCCTTCGAAGTACCTGGCCTTTTCGGTCCACATGGACGGACCGCGCGAAGAACACGACGTGGCCGTCTGTCGTGAAGGGGTCTACGACGTTGCGGCCGAAGCGATCCGCGCGGCGCTGGCCGCCGGTTTTCGCGTGACGACGAATACCACCTTGTTCGATGGCGCCGACCCGCACCGGCTGCGCAAGTTCTTCGACGACCTGATGGACCTGGGCGTCGAGGGGATGATGCTCTCGCCTGGCTACAGCTATGCCAAGGCCCCGGACCAAGATCACTTTCTGCAGCGTGAAAAGACCCGGCGACTGTTCCAGCGGATGCTCTCGAATCCGAAGCGGCGCTGGAACTTCAACATGTCGCCGTTGTTCCTCGAGTTTCTCTGCGGGCGGATGGACTTGGAATGCACGCCGTGGGGGATGCCGGCTTACAATCTGTTCGGCTGGCAAAAGCCCTGCTACTTGCTCGACGAAGGTTATGTGTCGAGTTACCAGGAGCTGCTCGACTCGACCGACTGGGACGCCTATGGGCGCGCCAGCGGCAACCCCAAGTGCCAGGACTGCATGGTTCACTGCGGCTACGAGCCGACGGCCGTGATCTCGACGTTCAGTTCGTGGCGTCACTTCGTGCGGACGGCCAAGTTGACGATGTTCGGCCCGCCCAAAACGCCCGTCACCCCCGAATGGGACGACGAGCCGCCGCAGCCCGCCCCGCCGCCAGAACGCGAATTGGTCGAACTGACCGTCTTGAATTAGACAGCGGCGGAAGAAATGCTTAATGCGTAATCAGTACTGTCCGGCTGAGGATTTC
>JAFEBQ010000038.1 GCA_018242585.1 Planctomycetota bacterium | reverse complement strand
CATGCCCAGCGCGCAGGTCTTGCAAGCGTTCTTCGAGCGCATGGCGCGCCAGAACTTGAGAATTCCCCCCGCCTCGCGCGCCTTGCGCAGGGTATAGAAAATGGCCTGCCAACCGCCGCCTGATTTGCGTTCTTTCATCCGCCTGCTCACAACTGCGAAATCCTGGGCCCCTCGCGCCGTCTCGGCCAGTCTAGGGGATCGTGTGCCCGCAAACTTGGGCTAACCTGGACAAGGTCTCTCTAGATTACACCGATTTAATGCCAAGGTCACGCGCTACCTACCATAGCAGGATTGCTTCACGCTAAGTAAATCGCATGATGGAATGTACACACCGCGCGGGGCCTGGATTGTCCGGCAAAGTGTCCAGTTGCCAGCGATCCAATCATTGCGCGTGTGCGTAGAACATAGCGGGTTTGTGGCTTCGGCTGCCGCAATTGCCTTGCCGCTTCGCACGATTGCCTTGCTGCATCGTAGTGGGGACGAGCGAACCGGCGACGCTTTCCAACGTGGTGCGGGCGGCGACTGCGGCCTAGCGGCTCACGGGTTTCGTTCGACCGAGCTGGTCTGGCAACAAATGTTGGTTTGTCCGCGCGAGTTCACGCATTTTATCGCGGTTCCTCGGTTGCCCAACATTTCTTGCCCCGCTGGCTCCCACTCTTGAAAAGGGAGATGGTCATGTTGCGGCGATCATTCAAACTTGGGGCGGTTTTGCTCACGTCGGCGCTGGCGGTCCTGGCCGGTAGCGACGCCTGGGCCCACGGCGGAGGTCATGGCGGCGGTGGTGGTCACGGCGGCGGCGGCCACATGGGTGGAGGAGGTTTCCACGGAGGAGGCTTTCACAGCGGTGGCTTTCACGGCGGAGGAGGCCACTATGGTGGTGGTCACTACGGTGGCTTTGGCGGCTACTCGGGACACAGCTATTCAGGCGGCAACTTTAGCCACGGCTTTTCGAGCGGCGGCCTATCCAGCGGCAGCATGCGCGGCTTTAGCGGCAATTCGCTGCACTCCGGCGCCACGCACGCTTTTTCCAACTCGAACATCCACCGGTCGTTGAACCTGAATGGCAGCTCGGCCGGCCGGAACTTTACCAGCTCGAACCTGGCCGGACGCAGCCTGAACAGTTCGAGCTTGACCCGCGGCATCAACGGCTCGTCATTCGCCGGCCGGCACTCGGCCACGCTGAACCACAACCATCTGGCGAGCGGCTCGTTTGCCAGCCGAAATGTTTCGAGCAGCGCGCTGCACAACAACATCGTCAATAACAGCACGACGAACCGATCGAACTTCTTCAACGGGATGAACCACGCGAATCATAGCAGTTGGAACCACAACAACTGGAACAACAACTGGCGCCACAATGGCTTCTATGGCGGCTACTACCCGTACTTCGGATTCGGCTTTGGCTACCCCTGGTACGGCTGGGGTTTTGGCTATCCGTGGTTCGGCTACTCGCGGTACGGCTGGGGTTACGGCGGCTATGGTGGATATGGTGGATATGGCTACGGTGGATATGGCGGGTACGGTGGATATAGCTACGGCAACTACGGCTATCCCACCACGGTCGTCGCCGCTTCGCCGGCCACCACTCCGACGACCAACGCCGCCGACAGCGAGCAATACGCCTTGGCCGGCGAGCAGGCCTTCAAGGCCGGCGATTACGCAGGGGCCGTGAAGAACTGGCGGCACGCCTTGGTCGAATCGCAGAGCAATGGCACGCTGGTGCTGCTGTTGTCACAAGGGTTGTTCGCCACCGGCAAGTTTGACGAAGCGGCCGGCGGCGTGCAGTTCGCCGTGTCGCAACTGCCGCAGGCCCAATGGGGAACCGTGGTCGCGAACTACACCGAGATCTATCGGAGCAATTCCGACTACACCACTCAGCTTCGCGCGCTCGAGGACGCCGCCAAGCAGCAACAGTCGCCGGCCTTGCAACTGTTGCTGGGCTATCACTACGGCTACCTCGACTATCCGAAGCAGGCCGTTCGTGAGCTGGACAAAGGGCTGGCGATGGCGCCGCAGGACGAAGCGATGAAGAAGTTGCGAGACTTCTTCGCGTCGAAGCTCCCGGCCGCACCAGCAGCCCCGGTCCCCGAACCGCCCAAGGCGGCGACGTAAGCGTCGGAGCTTTCGAGAGTGTTAAAAAACAAGCCCCCGGCTCGATTCGAGCCGGGGGCTCTTTTGTTGCGCAATTGTTGACGCAATCTAGCCCCTTACGTCAAGCTCACTGTCACGGTTTTCGTTTCGGTGTACGCATCCAGGCCCTTCTCGCCCAGTTCACGACCCATGCCGCTCATCTTGAAGCCGCCAAACGGCGCGGCCGCGTCGAACACGTCGTAACAGTTGATCCAGACCGTGCCAGCCCGAATCTTGGCCGCCAACTGGTGGGCCTTGGCCACGTCGCGCGTCCAGACCGCCGCCGCCAGCCCATACGCCGTGTTATTGGCCCGAGCCACGATCTCGTCGGCGTCCTTGAACTTCAGGATCGACATCACCGGGCCAAAGATTTCTTCCTTGGCGATGGTCATGTTGTCGCCGACGTTCGTGAACAGCGTCGGCTCGATGTAAAAGCCCCGATCACCGTGCCGCTTGCCGCCGGTGACGCATTCCGCCCCTTCTTTCTTGCCCACTTCGATGTAGTTCATGATCTTGTCGAACTGGGTTTGATCGACTTGCGGGCCTTGCTCGGTCTCGGGGTCCAACGGATCGCCAAGCCGGCGTGTCTTGTTCATGGCGGCGATCTTGTCGATGAACTTGTCGTAGACTTTGTCTTGGACAAACACGCGGCTGCCGGCACAGCAGCACTGTCCCTGGTTGAAATACAGGCCAAAGTGCGTGCCCGCCGCGGCTGCGTCCAAGTCGGCGTCGGCGAAGATCACGTTGGGGCTCTTGCCACCCAGCTCGAACGTCACGCGCTTCAGCGTAGCCGCCGCGTCGCGCATGATGATGTGCGCCACTTCGGTCGAGCCAGTGAAGGCGATCTTGTCGACGCCCGGATGTTTGACCAGCGCCGCTCCGGCCGTCGGTCCATAGCCCGGCACGACGTTAATCACGCCGTCGGGAATTCCCGCCTTCTGTGCCAACCGGGCCATGCGTAAACAAGTCAGCGGCGTCTGCTCGGCCGGCTTCATCACGATGGTACAGCCCGTGGCCAGCGCCGGCCCCCACTTCCAGGCCACCATCAGCATCGGGAAGTTCCAAGGAATGATCTGCCCGACCACGCCGACCGGTTCGCGCCGCGTGTAGGTGAAATAAGGGCCGCGGACGGGGATCGTCTGGCCGTGAATCTTGTCGGCAAAGCCGGCGTAATAGCGCAAGCAATCGATCACCAGCGGCAAGTCGGCCGCCCGGGCGTCGCGCACGGGCTTGCCATTGTCCAGCGATTCGAGCGCCGCCAACTCGTCGATCTCGTCCTCGATCAGATCGGCCAGCTTGTTCATCAGCCGGCCCCGGTCGCGAGCGTCCATTCGGCTCCACTCGCTCGACTCGAACGCCCGGCGGGCGGCGGTCACGGCGCGGTCGATGTCCTTGGCGTCCCCTTCGGCCACCTGGGCCAGCACTTCCTCGGTGGCGGGGTTCAACGTCTCGAAGGTTTTGCCGCTGACGCTCGGCACCCACTTGCCGTCGATAAAGCAGTCGGTGTGGCGAATCTGCGGCCGGCGGACGGGCGAAGCGATGGTAGCCATGCGTCAATCTCCTTAGGCGATGGTTCGCGTGATGCGCGGGGTGACTGTGGCGCAAAGACATTCTATGCGCTTCCGCCGCGTCGAAACAGCACCTTCGCCCGCGTGGCAAAGCCCAGGAACAGCCTTGCCTGGGGAGAAGTGCCAGGTGCGCGAACCATTACCGCTCGAATGCGTTCCTTGAGCCAGCCACCAGCGGGCAGCTATAATCGACCGGCTCAAGCAACCCGTTTTTGGCATTACTGATGGGGGAGCGGGCCCGACCGGCTCGCCGAGCATGGTTCATCTAGGCGTCAACATCGATCACGTGGCCACCGTCCGGCAGGCCCGTCGCACCTACGAGCCCGACCCGGTCTGGGCCGCCGCCTTGGCCGAGCTGGGGGGCGCCGATGGCATTACGATTCACCTCCGCGAAGACCGCCGCCACATCCAGGACCGCGACCTTGAGCTGTTGCGCCAGACGGTCACGGTGAAGCTCAACCTGGAACTGGCCGTGAATGAAGACGTGATGCAGATCGCCTGCCGCGCGCGACCTCACCAGGCCACGCTGGTGCCCGAGAACCGGGCCGAGGTGACCACCGAGGGCGGCTTGGACGTGGTGGGCAATCGGGCTCGCATCGCCGATTGCACCCGCCGGCTGGTCGACGCCGGTGTCGAGGTGAGCCTGTTCCTCGATCCCGACCCGCGGCAGATCGACGCCGGCCTCGGGCTGGGCGCCGTGGCGGTCGAACTACACACCGGACAATATGCGCTGGCCTCGCCAGGCAAAGCGCGCACGGCCGAGTTGGTCAAGCTGACCCAAGCCGGCAAGCAGATTGTCGAAGCCGGGCTGACGTTGCACGCCGGTCATGGATTGAACTATCAGAACGTTGTCGACGTGGCGGCCATTCCGCACATGCACGAATTGAACATCGGCCACAGCATCGTCGCCCGTGCCTTGATGGTCGGCTTCCAGCAAGCCGTCCGCGAGATGAAGAACTTGCTGCTGCAAGTTTAGCACGGCGCAGTCGTGATATTCATGCACCATCAACGATAAACACCCCTCCCTGCCAGGGAGGGGCTGGGGGAGGGTAAAGAAGTCAATGGCCAAATAAACTTGGTGCTCGGTGTTCAATCGCTTGGCGCGGAGTTTATTGGCCTGCAGCGCGTTTAACCTCACCCGCTGCGCTTCGCTCCGCGACCTCTCCCTTAAAGGGAGAGGTGTTGGAATCACACGCCACGCGACAACTCATGCCACCCACCGAACTTCCCCCTGAAGATCCTCGCACGCGCCTGGCTGGCGAGCGGACGCTGCTCGCTTGGATGCGGACGGGGCTGGCGATGATGGGCTTTGGCTTCGTCGTGGCCCGCTTTGGGTTGTTCCTCCGCGAACTGAGCGGACTCGAACAGCAACATCACCCACGCCATACCGGACTGTCGCTGGCGATCGGCACCGCCTTGGTCGCGCTGGGCGTGGTCGTGAACCTGGCAGCCGCCTGGCAGCACCGGCAGTTCTTGCTGCGCATCGACCGGCGCGAAGCCTACGTCGCCCCGCGCTGGTCGCTGGGCATTATCATGGCCGTCGTCCTGGCGATTGTCGGCGCGGCCATGGCGATCTACCTGGTGGTTTTACACGCATAATTCTCCGGTTTCCGATAACGGAGCCGCCGGCCGGCCCCTGGTTTCACCGCACTACAACGCCTATTATGACGGATTACGCCGCCGGCGGACGCGGCGACAAAATACGACCCCATTCTTCCTGTTCACCGAGCCATTAGATCATGCCCACCCGAGGCGAAGCGTTTGCCGGACTGTCGGTTGCCATCACCACTCCGTTCAAGGACGGCCAGATCGACTGGGCCGCGTTCCGCGCGCAGATCGATTTTCAGATCGCCGCCGGCACGCGCTGCTTGTGTCCCGTGGGCACGACCGGCGAATCGCCGACCTTGTCGCACGACGAGCACGAGCGCGTAATCAACGAGACGGTGCAAATCGTCGCCGGCCGTTGCCAGGTCATGCCCGGCACCGGCTCGAACAGCACGCGCGAGGCGCTGCGCTTGACCTCGGTGGCGGCCAAGGCGGGGGCCGACGCGGCATTGGTCGTTGCGCCGTACTACAACAAGCCGACGCAAGAAGGTTTTTACCAACACTTCAAGGCGCTGGCCGAAGAGACCAATCTGCCGATCTGCGTCTATAACATTCCAGGCCGGACGGGCAAGAACATCGAGCCCGAGACGATCATCCGGATGGCCGAGCACAAGAACATTGCGATGGTCAAGGAAGCCACCGGCTCGATGGACCAGGCGTCCCAGATCATCGCCTCGACCGATCTGACCGTGCTAAGCGGCGACGACAGCCTGACCCTGCCGCTGCTGTCGATCGGCGGGCGGGGCATCATCTCGGTCGTCGGCAACATCGTCCCCAAGGACATGCTGTCGCTGCTATCGGCCTTTGCGGCGGGAAATCTGGCCGAGGCCCAACGCTGGCACTACAAGCTGTTCAACCTCTGCCGCGACATGCTCGGTCTGGCCACCAACCCGATCCCGGTCAAAGCGGCCATGAAGATGCTGGGCCGCGATACGGGCGAGATGCGGCTGCCGATGACGCCCCTGACGACCGCCGAAGAAGCCAAGCTGCGCAAGACCCTGACCGCCTACGGGCTGCTGTAAGGGCCTTCTCGCCCGCCATTAGCCCCCGGTCAATGACCGGGGGCCATGCGAGTTCCAGTGCCGGCCCCCGGTGACTCACCGGGGGCTAAAAGAAGAGGGATTGCATACTGGCGTCCCCCTCGTTTTGTCGCGTTCTCATCCCCTCTTGTTGCTGCGCAACCCCGACAACAAGTTGTCGGGGCTACCCAAGCCATCACGCTGCGCACGCTCCCCCGCTCCCCCTACCCCCCTGTGGTCTTGCTTTCGCACGCCCCTGCGGCACAGTAACGGATTGCGCTCTCGAAACTTAAGTCGATCTTGCCGCGGCCGGGCGATTCTCGGACAATCCGCCTCCCTTCCGATTCGCTCGTCTTGATCCCCGCCCGATTTGCGCCGCCGGCTTCGATCGAAGTCGTGTGTCGCCCCCGTCGCTTGCTCGTCTCATACCACAACCCGTCAGTAACCGTTTACCGGCTCGATTGATGCCCCGGTTACCACTGCCGCTGCGCTTCGTCCGTGTCGCCGTTGTCGCGTCGACGCTCGTGGCAAGCTGCGCGCACGTCGCGAACGCCCAGGCACAATCTGGCATGTCTCTCGCACCAGCGCCGGCGCCGCTCGATCTGCCAGTGCCGGCTCCGCTGGTGGTCGACAACCCGCTCCAAGCGCCGCCGCAGCCAGCCAATCGACTATGGGAAAAGCTCGTCGACACCATCGACGACAACTACCCGATCGAGCGCAACCAGCCCCCGTCCGGTCAACCGGGCCAAGCGGCCCCCGGCATCATTCAATCGTTCGCGCTTGTGTTGCCCCCGCCGGCTTCGGTCATTGCGCCGCAGCAGCGCCGCTGGGTCGGTGTTTCGGTTCGGCCGAACGAGCGCGGCTACGCGATCGAAGTCTCGGCCTACGTCGAAACCCGCGACGAGCTGCGGGGCGTCGATCCCGACGCCGCCGCCTGGCGTCCGCTGGGACGCGACGCCGCCGAGGAGCAACGCCTGTTACGTGAAATCGCCCAGCGCGTCGGCCGCGTCGATACGCCGGTGCCAGCCTTGTCGCTGCACGATACGTTCGCCGAATCCCAGCCGGTGACGTTCAAGCTGCGGATGAAGGAGTTTGGCACCGGCATCGTTGGCGACTATGTGAACTACTATTCGCTGCCGAACCTGGCGGGACTGACCGCCGCGTTCGGCGTGGGGGCCGCCCTAGCCAACACCGACGCCGACCAGGAAATCCGCCAGGCCTGGTTCGACCGGGCCGGCTATCAGACCTGGCTGCACAATGACTTTGCCGTCTTTGGCAAGGGGCAATACATGCTGCCGGCCATGGGTGGGATGATGGCGTTGGGCTTGCTGTTCGAGGATCGCCCCGCCGGCGGGCTGATTGAAGAGTATGGTGAACGTGGCATCCGCGCAGCGTTGGTCGGCGCGCCGCCGATGCTGTTGATGCAGGTTGTCACCGGTGGCTCGCGGCCGACTCAAGAGCCCTACGATTCGCACTGGCGTCCCTTCCAAAGCAGCCACGGCGTCAGCGGCGACGCCTTTATCGGCGGCCTCGTGTTCATGAGCGCCGCCAAGATGACCGACCGGCCCGTGTTGAAAGCCAGCTTGTACACCTTGTCAGTCTTTCCTGCGGTGGGCCGTGTGAACGATAGCGCTCACTATCCGTCACAGGCGTTCCTGGGGCTGTGCATGGCCTATGCCGCCGTGACCGCGGTCGACAACACCTATCGCGGCAACACGCGGCCGTTCCTCGTCCCCTGGGTCGCTGGCAACGCGACCGGTCTGGGCTTTGAATTCCATCGCTAACCCTCGGTGACGACACCGTTTTCTGGGTGGCACGTCCCAAGCGCAGCGCAGGGCGTGGCGAATCGCCGATCAAATGTCGGGGCTGGTTCCTGCTTCCCCACGCCCAGCGGCTGGGCGTGCCACTCGGATTCCAAAATCCCCGATCATAGGCTTCCATGTCGTCAGCAGGTATGCTGGTCGGCATGGCGACACTTACAGAATCTAGCGGCGCAGCGAAACGCGCCGCCGAAAAGCTGACCGCGCTGTTTCGTCAGCGCACGCCCCGCTCGGCCGAACTTGCCCGCGAGGCGAAATCGTTGCTCCCCAGCGGCATCGCTCACGATAGCCGCTACCTGGAGCCGTACTCAATCTACGTCGAGCGGGCCGCCGGTTCACGCAAGTGGGATGTCGATGGAAACGAGTACGTCGACTACGCCGGCGGGCACGGCGCGCTTCTCTTGGGTCACAACCCGCCGGCGGTCGTCGAAGCGGTGAACCGGCAACTGGCGCTCGGCACGCACTTTGGCACGAATCATCCTTTGGAGCTGCGCTGGGCGCGGCTGATTCAGCAACTCATGCCTAGTGCCGAGCGCGTCCGCTTCACCGCGTCGGGGACCGAAGCGACGCTGCTCGCGTTGCGACTGGCAAGGGCCTTCACCGGTCGGTCGAAGGTGGTGCGGTTCCTCGGCCACTTCCACGGCTGGCACGATCACATGGCCTTTGGCGTGACGTCCCACTTCGACGGCACGCCCACACCGGGGGTACTCCCCGAGCTGGCCCACGAGATTCTGCTGGCTCGCCCGAACGACATCGCCGGGGTCGAAGCCCTGCTAGCCCGCGGTGATGTGGCGGCTGTGATCATCGAACCAACCGGCGGCAGTTGGGGGCAGACGCCGATTGTGCCCGAGTTCGTCGGCGCGCTGCGCGAGGCGACCACGCGGCATGGTGCGTTACTGATCCTCGATGAAGTCATCACCGGGTTCCGTTGCTCACCAGGGGGCGCGCAGCAGGTGCTGGGCGTGACGCCCGACTTGACCACGCTGGCCAAGATTGTGGCCGGCGGCTTGCCCGGCGGCGCGGTCGTGGGGCGGCGCGAGGTGCTGGACCTGCTCGACTTCGCGGCTTCGGCCCAGGCTGGGCGCGAAAAAGTCGGCCACCAGGGGACGTTCAACGCCAACCCTCTGTCGGCGGCGGCGGGCATTGCCACGATCGAGATCGTGGCCCAGACCGATGCCTGTGCCCGGGCCAACGACTATGCGGCCCGGTTGCGCGAGGCCCTGCAGCGCGTGGTCCGCGACGAGCAACTGCCGTGGGTGGTGTACGGCACGTACTCGGGCTTTCACATTTTCACTAACCCCGATCGATTGCCGGTCACGGCCGCCGACATCGAAGCCGGCCGCGTCGATTACCAGGTGCTGAAGCGCGTGGATCGGCAGACGAGTTTCCTGCTCCGGCTAGGCATGCTGGCCCACGGTGTGGAAATCTTCAGTTGGCCCGGCGGACCAACATCGTCGGTGCATAACGGTGAAGACCTGCAACGGACGGTGGAAGCCTTTAGGGCAACAGTGCAAGCGCTGCGAGAGTGAATCCCGTAGGTCAGGCCTTGGCCTGACGTAATTGTGACATCCATATGATTTTTCGACGCACAGCAGTGTCAGGCCAAGGCCTGACCTACCTTCTGGAATGAACCGGCCCTTTGGCGGTGCGGACTGCGGGCGAACACCCGCTCGTTTTTTTGGTATACTTAACGCATCGCACTTCCTCTGTGACAACGATCGCCACGCCGCTCGTCTTTTTCCGGCGTCTTATTGTCGCTTGTCGAGGAACTTTGAATATGTCGCTGTTCACCGTGCGGTCGCTCGGCCGCTTGTTCATGCTGCGCCGTTCGTGGCCACTTTCGCTCACCGCTGGTGTTGCCCTCGTCGTCGGCGCGCTGCTGGCCGTCGTCGGGCGGGCGGACGATATTCCCGTCCAGCCTAAGTACGGGACCAAAGCCACTCGGCTGTTTCATGCCCGCGAGTATCTGCGCACAAACGACGCCCCCGACTTTTGGGCCCTCATGCCCTATTACATCCACCAGTTCAACGACCGGGCCTGCTCGGTGGCCAGTTCGATGATGATCGTCAACGGCATGCGGGCCCAAGTCGACCTGGGTTCCGAGGACGAGCTGATCACTCAGCAGCGGTTGCTGAACAACGTGGCCCATCCGCGCTGGAAAGAAGCCATCACCGAGGGGGGCGAAGGGGTGACGATCGAGTCGCTGGGGGGCTACCTGCGCGAGGCACTCGAAAAGTTCGGCCCCAAGCAGTATGAGGTGATCGCGGTTCGCATCACGCCGGGCGATGACGGGCTGCGCGAGCGAGTGAAGCAAATGCTGATCGAGAATGAAAAGTCTGACGACGATTTCGTAGTCGTCTTCTTTTGGCAAGCCGAGTTCACCGACGATCCCAAAGGCGAGACGGGCCACGTCGCGCCGGTGGCCGCCTACGACACCGAGCACGAGCAAGTGCTGATCTTCGACCCGGATCGCGACTGGTACGAGCCGTATTGGGTGCCGCTCGACACGCTGGTGGCGGGCATGGCCAAGGTCGATCCCGACACGCATATGCCCCGTGGCTACATCTGGGCCAAGACCAAGGGGAAGTGACAAAGGCCTTGACCACGGGCGACTAATCGGCCTTTATACGATTTCACAGCCCTCGGTGCCCCTTTGCTTTCGCCGCTTCTCGACGGCTTGAACCCGGCAACCGTAGGCCTTGGCGATTCGAGCAGCCTTCCAATTCGCGCCACCGCATCCACTCTCAAAAGGGCTTGGACTCTCCGCGCCTTCCGCGACGCTTTTTGAGGATATCCTAACTAACCTGACGCTCCGCATCGGGCCGGAAACGGACGTACTTCTTGGACCGTGGAATGCCCCTCCTTGGCTCCCCAACGGACTGCTGGACATGATGAGGGATGCGTGGTTAGGATTTGGCAAGCACTATGACCTTGGGTTGGTTCCTGCCTCAAGCCAAATGGGAAGTGTCGGATGAAACGTATCCTCGCCGTTCTCGCTCTAATGCTCCCCGCGCTCTCGTGCCTCCACGCTGCGGAACCTGCCGCGCGCACCTGGCCACGCGTCGACCAGGCAATGGGCATCCCGGCTCAGACGGCGCCAACGCTAGGCACGGGCGATTTTTCCATTGCGGCATGGGCGAGGGCCGACGCGACGGATCGAGTAACGGGGGATTTGATCAGCCAATACGATGCGCAGAAGCGGCGTGGTTTTCATCTCACGCTGAAGTGCAATCCCGGCGTCACGGCAAGCCAGGCGAACTGGCGACATTTGCAGTTTGGCATCGACGATGACAAGCCAGGCCCATGGCGCGACTGCGGGCGGCCTGGCAAGGCGTTGCTTGCTTTCTCCCTGGCCGCGCACAATGGTGCCCTATATGCGGGCACCTGCGAGCCAGACGCGGGCGAAAGCGGGCGTGTGTATCGCTATGAGGGGGGCGATCGCTGGACCTCACTCGGCGCGCTTGATGGCAGCAACGCCGTCAAAGCGCTCGCTGTTTACGAAGGCGCGTTGTATGCGGGCACGGGCAAGTATCGCGTGGCGGGATCGCACCTGCCGGAATCGCCAAACACGAAGCTCGGCGGTCGTGTTTTTCGCCATGAAGGTGGCACGAATTGGGTGGATTGTGGGCAACTGCCCGATACGGAGGCCGTGGGCGGGCTGGTGGTGTTTCAGGGGCGGCTGTATGCCTCGTCGCTCTACAAACCGCCCGGTTTTTTCCGCTATGAGGGTGGCTCGCGGTGGACGCGGCTCCCTGATGCCATTGGCCCAGCATACAAGACCGGCGAGATGGGGCCGCGCCGCGTGGTCTCGCTCACGGTACATGACGGCTTCCTCTACGCCACGAGCTACGATGGCGGACGCGTCTACCGCTATGATGGCAAAACGTGGACGGACTGCGGCCAGATTGGCGACAACTCGCAGACCTACGCCTTTGCCAATTACGACGGCCACCTGCACGTCGCCACTTGGAACAGCGGGCGCGTCTTCCGCTTTGAAGACGTGGGGCGCTGGACGGACATCGGACGTCTTGGCGGGGAGTTGGAGGTCATGGGCATGATGGTGCATAACGGCCGCTTTGTTGCCGGCACGCTGCCACTGGCGCAGGTCTATGCTTATGACGGCGCAGGGAAGTGGTCGCTCTGGCAGCGACTCGATCTCACGCCGGACGTGGAGTATCGCCGAGCGTGGACGATGGCCGAGCACGCTGGCGAGGTCTTTTGCAGCACGCTGCCCTCGGGGAAGGTGTGGGCCGCGCGACAGGGCCGGCAAGTCTCGTGGGATCACACGCTGCCGACGGGCTGGCATCACGTCGCCGCGATCAAGACCGCGAATCGCCTCACGCTGTACGTGGACGGAAAGCAAGTCGCCGAAAACGCCGACTTGGACACTTCGGCGTGGAATCTCGACAGCTCGGCCCCCTTGCGACTCGGCTCCGGCATCAACGGGCCCTTCAACGGCCAACTCGTCGATTTGCAAATCCATCAACGCGCGATCACCCCAAGCGAAATCAAGGCGCTCGCTGCCAATCAACCTTCGCTTTGAGAGAATCAGGTTTTCCGTCAGGATGGCAAGGCCAGCGCCCAGCGGCACCAAGGGTGATGGCCAGTGCTGTAGGTCAGGCTTTGGCCTGACGACGTGGTGCGCACCATCTTGTCAGGCCAAGGCCTGACCTACGACCTACCGTCTGGTCGTGTCGTTGCCAGCACGCTGCGATCAATAGCGCGACAGCCAGGTGTCATCGACTGGCACTTTGAACCAGTTCTTTTCCAATGGGGCCGACTCACCGGGCACGCGCACGTTCTTGCTGTCGGCCGACATCAGCAGACAGTAAACAAAGTAATCGACGTCGTCCCGCAGAAACTCGATGTGCCCGTCGCAGAAGGCCACGTTCACTCCATTGAAATGCGGCGACGACGGCCGGGCCAGATCGTACGGAATGTCCTCCGACTTGCGCTGGGTGGCGGACTGGCCGGTTTTCTTTCGGCCACCGACGTTGATGACGTACGACGGCTTGGCCGGGGTGGCGTGCGGCGGCGGCGAACCCGGTTGAAACGTCCCGGAGCCGGCGACCTTGGCATTGATGTCCCAGATCGCGCCGACCAGAGGTTCGGCAATGTCGGCCGCGTGACCACGATCCATGTTTTCGGTCAGCATGATCGTCTGAACCATGCCATCGTAGCGGGAAATCCAGGCGTTCGTCTGCGTGACCATCGGCACAAGGGCTTCGCCTTTCCCCTGCGAGGCCTTGGCCAATGGGTTGCCGATCACTCGATCGAAGAACACGCCGTTTGATTGCCAGTCGCGCGGAATGCCCGAGTTCTTCTCGCCGGGCGTCGCGGGCGTTCCCTCGGCGTCGATGCAACCGGCGTTGACGACATAGGACATAGGAAGTCCCGCATCCAAAGGAAGATCGGACGGACAGGCGAGATTCTCGATCGAGGCCATGAGCAATTCCGACTTGCCCCCCGGTGTGCGATACGTGTCGTAAACGTACGTATAGTCTAGATACGGCAGAATGGGCACCGTCCAACTCACACCTTCGGCCTTGCTCGCCTCGTCGTGGTACGACTCGTTATTGGTCATTAGCAAGATATTGCGATAGCCGGGGTACTGGCGACGATCGATTTCGTAGCTATTAAGGGATACTGCAAGATCGCGCATCTGTTGCGAGCAGCGCAGCTTGCGGGCCGTTTCGCGGGCCTTGGTGATGCCGCGGAACGCCATGGCGCCGAGCAGCCCCACGATCACGAACATACCGATCAACACCCCCACGATGATCAAGATGATCTGCAACGTCGAAATGCCGTCGCGATTCTGACCGGTTCGCCCCATAGATTCCTCAGCGGTTGAAGGCTCAAGTGGTTGGCATGCCGCCGGACCTTGGGCGGAATTATAGCCGGGGCAAAGTCGCGTTACCATCCAGTTGTCGTACGAAATACACCGCGCCAAATAAATGTGGCGACAAGGGTTTGCTGGTCTTTACCTAGCAACCAGCAACTCGCAACCAGCAACGTCCTCATCCCCCCATCGCATCTTCGATCTCGTCCGCTTCCAGGGGCACATCGGCCATCAGGTCCACTGGCCCGTCGGCGGTAACGACAATGTCGTTTTCCAGCCGGATGCCGATTCCTTCCTCGGGAATGTAAAGCCCCGGCTCGACGGTCAACACCCAGCCGGCTTGTATCGGCTCGTTCGTATTGCCGACGTCGTGTACGTCGAGCCCCAGCGGGTGCCCCAGGCCGTGCATGAAATACTTGCGGCAGGCCGGTTCGTCGGCCGGGGCCTGTTGGATGTCGCGCTCGGTGATCAGTTCCAGCTTCAACAACTCCTCGTTCATCGCTTCTTGCGCTTCACGCAGCCAGACCTTGGGCAACTTGCCGACGACCGCGCCGGCGATTGACTTGCGCAGCACGCGCAGCACCGCGTTGTAGACCTGCTTTTGCCGGCGAGAGAACTTGCCGCTGACCGGAATCGTCCGGGTCAGGTCGGCGTTGTAGTTGGCGTAGGCGGCCGCCACGTCCAGCAGCAGCACGTCCCCTTTGCGGCACGGCTGGTCGTTCTGGTTGTAGTGCAGAATGCAACTGTTCGCACCGCCGGCGATGATGGGCGGGTAGGCCCAGCGGGCGCGCTTGCGCGTGAACTCGTGGATCAACTCGGCCTCGACTTCGTACTCGTGGATGCCGGGACGAACCATGCCGAGCACGCGCCGGAAACCATCGGCGGTGATCTTGACCGCTTGCTTGATCAGCTCGATCTCGCGCGGCGTCTTGACGACCCGCAGCCGGTGCAACAGCGGCGCCAACCGCCGGTAGTCGTGCAACGGATACGCCGCCCGGGTTGCACGAATGAAGCGGGCGTCGCGCGATTCGACTTCGACCACGGCTCGGGGGTGTTCGTTCGTGTTCAAATAAACGTGCTCGACTTCGCACATCAGCCGGCGAAAGACCGCGGGGAACTCGTCCAAGAACTTCACGGTCTTCACGCCCGACACCCGCGCCGCGTCTTCCTTCGACAGCTTGTAGCCCTCCCAAGTCTTAAGTAGCTCGCTCGACGGGCGGATGAACAGCACCTCGCGCAGCTTCTCGTCGGCGGCATTAGGGGCAATGACCAGTCGCGACTCTTCCTGCTCAACGCCGGTCAGAAAGAACAAATCGGCGTTCGCGTGCATGAGCAGCGTGCCATCGGCATTGGTCGGCAGCACGTCGTTGGCGTTGGCCACGGCCAACGAGTTCTCGGGCAGAATCTCGACCAGCCGGCGGCGGTTGTCGGCGAACAATTTGGGATCGATCGAAGCGTGTCGCATGCGGTGCTTTCTGCGGGGATACAACAATCTGGATTGACATTAACACTGGGTAGCCCGGACAGCTTGTCTGTCCGGGTCGCGAGAGCGACAAGAGGCATCGTGGACGGAGTGTATCGGCGACTGATGCCGGATACGGTCCCTCTTGTTGCTGCGCAACCCCGACAACAAGTTGTCGGGGCTACCCACACATAGAATCGCAAACTTACTACTTCTGCTCCGGAAAATGCATCATGCCGACGGCGAACATCAAGGCCATCGAGCCGCCGCGCCGATCGCGCCCCGACAGGGCCTTGCGGTCGAAGTAGGCCTGCAGGCTGGTCTGGGAACCGGTCCCTTCGCACACGTCGCGCAGGTTCCCCTGGGGGCCGATGCGCGTCAGGGCCGCTTGCCAGGCTTGGCGAACCGCAGGCGCGTACTTGTCGCGCGCGAGCAGACCATCTTCAATCGCCTTAAGGTAACTCGACGCGATCATGCACGTGCAGGTCAGCTCGGCATAGCTTTCAGGATGATCGATCACCTGGTGCCACGCCCCGTCGGCGTCTTGATGCTTGAGCAAGGCCGCGGCATGATCCTGGAACATCTTGGCCAACTCGTCGCGCCCCGGTTCCTTGTCAGGGTAAACGTGCAGCGTATGCACCAGCCCCAGCAACGGGAACGCATTGCCGCGCCCCCAAGCCGCTTCGCACTTGGGCGAATGGCGATAGAGCCCGTCGTCGCGCAGATCGAGCTTCTTCACCAACTGGGCATAGCGCAACGCCTGTTGAAAGTATTTGGAATCTCCCGACAGCGCCCCGGCAATCGACAGCAGCGGGCAAGCCATGAACGTGGCGTCGCTCATTTGGCTGTGAATATTGGGCCGCGGCTGTCCCTGGGCATCGCAGGCGCGATCGGCGGCCGCGAGAATCAGCCGACGGGCGGAATCTTGCAGCTTGGGATCATCGCTCAACGACCCGTAGAGCGCGGCAAAGACCAGGTGCCCGGCCAGATCGCTGGCCGACAGCTTCTCGCTGTTCACCGGCTTCGAACCATCGAGGTACGGCAACAAGATAGCCCGCACGCCCTTGGCATGTTGCGAATCGCTCGTCTCGCGTCCATAGGCCAAACGACCGATCAGCGCCACGGTCGAGGTGTACTTCAGATCGGGAATGTCCTGGGCGTAGGCGGCGACCAACTCCTCGGCCACCTGCCGCGGCGTCCGCTCGTCGCCCCACGCCAACGTCGGCAAAATGGCCATGAAAAGCGTCGCCAGCCCTAACGCGCGCGCCCGACAACTGTGTGATCGAACCATGTGAACTCCATCCTCAATGTCGCACCCGGAAATGCCACCGCCGTGGCTGACCATGATACGCAGTCGGGCGGTGGCTGTCTAAATGGCTACCTGCTCCGGCGTGTCAACCGGCGTTGTTCGGGGCAAATTGGATTGCATGCGGCGGGAACTCTGGCATATTAGCTGGGTGAGCGCGGCAGACCGTGGGTCGGCCGCGCTGGTCGCCCACTGCACGTGCGCAGCGTGGGGCCGGCGGGGATTCCGTCGGGAAGCGGTTCGTTAGGCAGCGCAGGGAGTCGTGGCGTGCGCAAGGCGTTAGGCGAGTTGCAGGTTTGGCCGGCCATCGATTTGCGCGGCGGCAAGTGCGTGCGCCTCGAGCAGGGTGACTACAACCGCGAAACCATCTT
The DNA here is from genome assembly GCA_018242585.1 of Planctomycetota bacterium. Lineage (NCBI taxonomy): Bacteria > Pseudomonadati > Planctomycetota > Planctomycetota bacterium. Next base: position 18,886 of record JAFEBQ010000038.1, on the reverse strand, counting down.
CGGCGAAGACCCGACGGCCATGGCCCGGCACTGGGTCGAGCAAGGGGCCGACCGGCTCCATCTGGTCGACCTGGACGGTGCGCGCGACGGTCGGGCCGCCAACGCCGCGGTCATCGCCAGCATCGTTCGCTCGATCGACGTCCCGTGCCAACTGGGCGGCGGCATCCGCGACGAGTCGATCATTCAAGAGTTGCTGGCGCTCGGCATCGCGCGCCTGGTCGTCGGCACGCGGGCCCTGCGCGAGCCCGAGTGGTTCCGCGCCATGTGCCGCAAGTACCCGCACAAGCTGGTGCTGGGGCTCGACGCGCGCGACGGACAAGTCGCCACCGATGGCTGGTTGAAAACCAGCGGCGTGTCGGCGATTGATCTGGCCCAACGCTTTGCCGACGAGCCCGTGGCGGCCATCGTTTACACCGACATCGCCACCGACGGCATGCTGTCGGGGCCGAATCTGGCGGCCGTCGCCGCGATGTGTACCGAGTGCGACACGCCGATCGTGGCCTCGGGCGGAGTGAGCAAAGCCGACGACGTGCGCGCCCTGGCCGAGTTGCCCATCGAGGGCTGCATCGTCGGCCGCGCGCTCTATGAACCAACCATGACCCTGCGCGAAGGGCTGACTGCCGCGCGCCAGGGACGCCGATCACTAGCATCGCCAACCGATTCCAAAGGGACTGCGGAGTCCCGGAGGACCGATTAGCCAGGAACTCTAGCCACGCGGGGGAACACGATGTCGATTCGCAACGTGGAGACCATTCGCAACATTGCTTTGTGCGGTCATAGCGGCGCTGGGAAGACGACCCTGATCGACCAGTTGCTCGTCAAGACCGGCACTGTCAAGCATCCGATCAGCGTTGATAACGGCACGAGTTTTTGTGACTTTGACGAGGAAGAGAAACAACACAAGCACACCGTCGAAGCCAAGGTCGTCCACCTGGAACACAACGGCCTGTGGTTCAATCTGATCGACACCCCAGGCTATCCGGACTTTATCGGCAGCACGATCGGCGCGCTACGCGGAGTCGACACCGCGGCCATCGTCATCAACGCTCACAGCGGCATCGAAGTGAACACCCGCCGCACCTTCCAGGAAGCCGGCAAGGAAGGGCTGGCCCGGGTGGTCATCGTCAACAAGATGGACAACGAGAACATCGATGTCCCCGTGCTGCTCAAGAACCTGCACGATCTGTTCGGTGCTGGCTGTGTGCCGTACAACGTACCGCTCGGCTCGGGTCACGACTTTCGCGGCGTTGCCAATGTCCTGAAGCCGCCGGCCGACACCGTGGGGGCGCTCGCGCCGATCGACAAGTGCGGCACCGAACTGCTCGAAGCCATCATCGAGCATGACGACGAAGTGACCGCCCGCTACTTCGAGGGAACGCCGCCGACCGAGGAAGAAATCAGCCGGCTGATCCTGTTGGACGTGGCCCACAGCACGCTGATTCCCATCTTCTTCGTCTCGGCCAAGACGGGCGTCGGCATGGACGAGCTGCTCGACGGGCTGGGGGCGTGCGCCGTCTCACCCACGCAAATGCCCCACCACGGCACGCGCCCCGACGGCGTCGACGTGGAAATCCTCTCCGAGAACGATGGCCCGTTGGTGGCCCAAGTTTTCAAAACCCGCATCGACCCGTTCGTCCAGCGGATCAGCTACATCCGAGTTTTCTCGGGCAAGCTGCACAAAGAAGAAACCGTTTCGTCGACCAGCACTCGCAAGGGGGTGAAGCTGCACCAGTTGTTCCATGTGCAAGGGGCGAACCTGGAACCGATCGACGAAGCCGGCGCCGGCGAGATCGTGGCCGTGACCAAGAACGAGGAACTGCACACCGGCACGCTGTTGGGCGATTTCGTCGTTCACGACATTCCGTTCCCGACGCCCATGGTCGGCTTGGCCGTCGTGCCCAAGAACCGTGGCGACGAGGCCAAGTTGTCGGGCGCGCTGCACAAGATTGTCGAAGAAGATTTGACCTTGCGGCTCGATCGCGACGCGCAGACCAAAGAACTGGTGATGACCGGCATGAGCGAACTGCACCTGAACATGATTCGCGAGAAGCTCAAACGGCGCGACAAGGTTGACGTCGAAACCAAGGAGCCCAAGATTCCCTATCGCGAAACCATTCAGAACCGCGCCGAGGGGAGCTACCGGCACAAGAAACAGTCGGGGGGCCGCGGGCAATTCGGCGAAGTCCATATTCGGCTCCATCCGATGCCCGAGGGGACAGACGTCGCCGAGTATGCGTCGAAAGAGCGCTTTCCTCAGATGCGCGAGTATCGTTTCGACCCGAAGATCAACTTCCTGTGGGTCGATTCGATTGTCGGCGGTTCGATTCCGAACAACTTCCTGCCGGCGGTCGAGAAGGGCTTTCGCGAGCGAATGGAGCGCGGCGTGATCGCCGGTTACAAAGTGCAAAACCTGTGCGCTGAGATTTTCTTCGGCAAGCATCACCCGGTCGACAGCTCGGAAGCCGCCTTCAAAACAGCCGGCTCGATGGCGTTTCGCAACACGTTCCAGCAAGCCAAGCCGACGCTGCTCGAACCGATTGTCACGTTGCACGTGACGGTGCCAGGGGCCAAGCTCGGTGATATCAACAGCGACATGTCAGGCCGCCGCGGCCGCGTGCTGGGCATGGAGTCAGCCGGCGGCGATCTGCAAACCGTGACGGCCGAGGTGCCGCTGGCCGAGGTGTCGACCTACGCCCGCAGCTTGTCGAGCATCACTGGTGGCCAAGGCAGCTACACGATCGAGTTCTGCCGGTACGATGTGGTGCCGGGGAACATCCTCAAAGAGATTATCGAAAAGGCCGTCCACATGCGCGAAGAGGAGGAAGAGGAGTAAGCGGCCGGCGCAATGGTTCTGCTCTCCATCATCACCGAGCATGCAGCAACCCTTCTCCCCTCGGGAGAAGGTGGCCGAAGGCCGGATGAGGGTCCAGTCTCAATCGAGTGCGACATCAGCCTGAGGCGCGACCCTCATCCGTCGGCTACCGCCGCCACCTTCTCCCCGGGGGAGAAGGGTTTGCTCTGGCCGCCGATGCAATTCTAATCAGCGGCGTTGTGACGCTATGAGTCATCCCGCCGCGCGGCGGTCGGCCGGGACGCTGGCCGGACGCGACAAGAAGTGCGGCGAGGGAATGACCAAGCGTTGCGGCTGTAGCAGCGGCCCGACGCGGCCATCGGCTTGGCCGTCCCATTGATGCTGGGCGATGCTTTGCAGCACTTGTTCGGCGACGGCCACGGCGTTGCGGCCGTGTTCGCCCGACACGCGCGGCATGCGTCCCTGAGCGACGCTTTCGGCAAAGTCGATCAACTCGGCCGTAATCGCGTCGACCGGCGGTGACTCGAGCACCTCGACCGGCAGATGTTCCGTGAGCAGTCGATCCTTGAGTGCGGCCTTCTGCTCGGCCGGCAAGGTGTGAACATCGAGCTCGTGGCGCAAGATTTCGTCGCTGGGCCGCACGATCGATGCCGTGCGGGTCGAGAAATCGACCGCGGCAAAGGCCTGTTGCGACCAAAGCTGCATCGTCCGGGCCGGTTGATGGCTGGCCCGCGATGCGCTCAGTTGCGCGATGCAGCCATTCTCGAACTCAATTCGTGCGTGGGCGATGTCTTCCTGCTGGCCGAACAAGGCCACGCCCAGCGCGCTGACGCCACGGACGCGCGAATGGACAATCGACAACACCAGATCGATGTCGTGGATCATCAAGTCCAAGACCACGCCGATGTCGGTCGAGCGGAACGAGAACGGCCCGCGGCGGACCCCCTCGATGTATTTCGGATCACGCACCTGGCCGAGCGTGGCGCTCCAGGCCGGGTTGAATCGTTCGACGTGGCCGACTTGCAGCACGCGGCGGCCGGCTCGCGCGGCATCGACCAGGTCCGAAGCCTCGTCGTGCGACGGGGCCAGCGGCTTTTCCATGAACACATGCAGCCCGGCGTTCAACAGTTCGAGCCCAAGATCGTGATGGGTGCAAGTGGGCGCCGCCACTACGGCCGCATCGATCTGCTCGCGCACGGCGGCCAATCGATCGAACACCGGCACCTTGAACTGCTGGGCCACGGCTTCACGGCTGGCGGCGATGGGTTCGACCACGCCGGCCAATTGGAACTGGGGCAGCGTCTGGAGAATACGAGTGTGAATCTTACCGAGGTGGCCGCCCCCCACGACCGCGATCCTGATTGGCCTCATGCAGCCCTCCGCGCCGATTCCCGAGCCCGACCATGCTTGCCGTCTTGCTGTTGACGCACGAATTCCAACAGCGCCAACACCTGGGGCGTCAACTGAAACTTGTTGCGTAGCGTGTCACGCGTTTGTTGCAGGCCGATCTTGGCGCGATACAACAGCCGATGCGCCTCGGCCAGCGCGTCGATCGCCGCGTCCGAGAAGTTGTGTCGCTTCAGCGCCACGACGTTAATACAGCGCGGCCGCGAGGGATGCCCCTCGACCAGCATGAACGGGGGCACATCGTGCAACACCCGACTCAGGCCGGCCACAAAACTGTATTGACCGATCGACGAGTAATGATGCACCGCGCAGCCACCCGACAGCGCGGCGTAATCATCGACATGCACGTGCCCGCCCAGCAGCGTGCCGTTGGTGATCACGATATGATTGCCCAGCCGGCAATCGTGCGCAACGTGGCTATTGGCCATCAGGAAGTTGTCGTCACCCAGCGAGGTGATGCCGGCTTCCTTCTCGGTGGCGCGGTTGATCGTGACCCCTTCGCGGATGATGTTCCGGTGGCCAATCTGCACACAGGTCTCGCCGCCGTGATAGCTCAGGTCTTGTGGCGGGCCGCCGATCACCACGTTCGCGTGAATTTGATTCTGCTCGCCGATCATCACGTGACCGGTCAGCGTGACGTTATTTTCCAGTCGCGTGCCGCGGCCGATGCGAACGTGGGGTCCGATCACACAGAAGGGACCGATCTCGACATCGTCGGCGATCTCAGATCGTGAATCGATAATGGCGTGGTCGGCAATCGTGCATGTCATGGCAAGTGCCTTTCCCGCTAGTGAATGATCATCGGTGTGCTAGGCGCACTGGCGCACATCGCCCGCGGCCGCGGCGTCGGCCAAAACCGCGCGGACCAACTCGGCGTTCAGCCGATGCCCGCTCCGATTGGCCACGAAATGTCCCACCAGGTCGCAACCGGCCAAGGCCAGGTCGCCCACGAGGTCGAGCGCTTTATGCCGCACGCATTCGTCGCGAAAACGCAGGGTGTTCTCGATCGGCCCCTGGGCGCCAAAGACCAGCAAGTCGCTGGTCGCGACCCGCGTGCCCAGCCCCTGGGCCAGCAGCCAGTCGGCTTCGCTCTTGAGCATGAATGTTCGGCACGGCGCGAGTTCACGCCGGAACGAGTCGGGCGTCACCGGCAAGGTGATCGTCTGCCGGCCAATCGGCGTGCCGACGCCGTAGTCCAAATTGAATTTCAACGACATCCCGGCCGACGTGGTGGGCCGGGCTTCGATCCAGCTCTCGTCATCACCCAGCCGGATTACATTCCGCACCGTGACCACCGCACGCGGCGCGTCCTGAGCCGTAACGCCGGCGCGGACGATCGCTTCGACGAACGGCTGGCTCGAGCCGTCACAGCCCGGCATCTCGGCGGCGTCGACCCAGATTTCACAATTGTCAACGTGCAAGCCGGCGAGCGCGGCCATGATGTGCTCGACCATTTCGACCTGCTGGCCACCAGCCCGCAAGGTCGTGCGACGAGGCGATTCGATGCAATGGCCGACGTGCGCCGCGATTCGCACCGGTTGCGTGAGATCGCCCCGCACAAAGACGACGCCAGTGTTGGCCGGCGCGGGGCGAAATTCCACTCGTACATCGCGGCCCGACCAGTAGCCGAAGCCTGCGACCGCAGTTGGCTGGGCCAGGGTTCGTTGTTTACGAGGCGAGATCATCGCGGAAGACCGTCGCATGCCAGAGACTCGAACCAGGGCACAAAACAAGGCGTCGCGGCCGCGAGATGTTGCTCGCAGCCGCGACGGTTTTTCAGACGTCGTCAGACTGCGATGACTAGCGACGTTGCGGAATGCCCATCGGTTGCTGCGGGCGAGTGGCGCCAGGATTCGGCCCCAGGCCAGGATTGACGCCCGGTTGTGCGCCATAGTTCGACATGCCTTGCGGTTGCAGGTTGTTCGGCCCCGGGGCGCCCGGTGTGACTGGACCGGCCACCGGCGGCGGGCTGTTGGCGTTCAGTTGCGCCAACACCACCTTGGTGATGTCGATGTGCGGGTGGTAATGCACCACCGAGCGGTTCAAGTCGCGATAGAGCTGATCCGGATCGTTCTGATCGGGCTGTTCGCCCAGAAACCGCATCACCAGAAACACCCCATTGGCTTCGCAGTAGCGTTTCACTTCCTGCTGGATTTCCTGGTAGACGCTGTAGTACATCTTGGCTTGCTGTTCGTGGAAGTCGCGGCGTTGCTGGGCGATCTTCACGCTGGTTTCGCTTTCGATCTTGCGCAGCTGCTCTTCGAGCGCCTTGTACTCGGGCGAGCCGCGCTTCAATTGCCCTTCGGTCATTTTCGCGCCCAGCGCTTCGTAGGTCTGGCGCTGTTTCTGGATTTCCTGCTCGGCGGCCGCGATCTGCTGCTGCAGATCGTTCATCATGGCCTTCAGCCGGTAGTGGTCCTTGAAAATGGCGGTGACGTCGATCACCGCGATGGGCGGACGAGCTTGTTGCGCTTCGGCGCGCATGCCCTGACTGGCTGCCCAGACGCTTGCCACGAGCGTGGCCATCGAGACAAATTTCTTCACGGTGAGCGCTCCTTGCTATCGCGACAGATTCGTGTGGACTAGCGGGATTCCGTCCCCGCCCTGGTGGTGGGAATTGACTGCTGCAAGCGGTCGTGGGTGTGGCCAGCTTTCGGCTTGCCATCGTGCCCGTCGGTCCATCGCCACGGCGATCGACGTTCGAGCGGTTAACCGAGTCCCAGGGGCACCGATCGGCCGGGATTCTGACGAAAACCGCCCATGCGGTAAAGGTCAGTATCAGGCGATCTTCTCCGGCGTTTTGCGGTGGCACTCGCTCGCGGCGTGCTGGCACGCGACGTCGGTTTGACGTGCTCCGCCCGCGCCTCGTAACATCACGTCACCGAGCAACTTGGCGGTTACGGCACATCGACGCCAGACACTGAAAGCGCCCAGCTTTACCGACACGCGCCCCGGACCTTGGCCGGGTCCGAGAGTAGATCGACCCCTCATGCAGGTTTCTTCAATCGGAAAAGCCGGCGGAGCCAGAATATCTTTTCCCCTTTAACATCCCAGCGCGAAGCAACTTCGCTGCCAGCGGCGCATCTCGTTGGCATCGCCGGCGCGGGCATGCAAGCGCTGGCCCGCGTGCTGGTCGAGCAAGGTTGGCACATCTCGGGCTCCGACAGCGCGTCCGACGTGCCGTGCTGGCTGGCCGACAGCGGAATCGAAGTCCATCGGGGTCACGCGGCGTCGTACTTGCCGGCAAGCGCCGAGACGCTTGTCTACAGCCAGTCGATCCCGGTCGATAATCCCGAGCGCGTCGCGGCCGAGCGGCGCGGCCTGCCTCAACTGAGCTACGCCGAGATGCTTAGCCGCGTGACTAAGAAGCACACCACGCTCGCCGTCGCCGGCACACACGGCAAGTCAACGACGACGGCTATGACCACCGAAATCCTGCTGGCCGCCGGGCTCGATCCCACGTTCGTGGTCGGCGCCTCGTGGCGCGATGGTACGCCCGTCGCGCACGCAGGGCACGGCCCCCTGGCGGTCGTCGAGGCGTGCGAATTCCGCCGCGGTTTTCTGCACCTGCGGCCACAATGCGCCGCCTTGCTCAATGTCGAACCCGACCACTTCGATTGCTTTCCTGACGAAGCTGATCTTGAGCGAGCCTTTGGCGACTTTGCGGCGCTACTACCGGCCGAGGGCCTGCTAGTTTACAACGCAGCAGACGCCGGCGCTTTGCAAATCGTCCGGCACGCGAAATGTCGTCGGGAAAGCTTCGCTGTCGATGCACCGGCCGATTGGCAGGTGACGAACCTTTTGAGCCAGGCAGGCTGCTATGAGTTCGATCTACTCCACAGCAGTAAAGTGCTTGGCCGCATCGCGCTCCAGGTTCCCGGCCAGCACATGGTCGCCAACGCCCTGGCGGCGGCGGCGCTGGCCGCTAGCGGCGGCGCGGAATCGGCGGCCATCGTCGCTGGGCTAGAAAGATTTGCCGGCTTGCAACGACGTGTTGAGCCGATCGTCGACACCACCGAGCTGGCCATCGTCGACGATTACGCCCATCACCCCACCGAAGTCGCCGCCACGCTGGCAGCAATCCGCCAGCGTTATCCCAAGAGACGACTCTGGTGCGTGTTTCAACCGCATCAGGCCAGCCGCCTTGCGCGCTTGTTGGCCGAGTTTGCCCGGGCGCTGGCGGACGCCGATCTGGTGGCGATCGCCGACGTTTATCGAGCCCGCGAGGGGGTTTGGCGACCTGGCGAAGCTACGGCCGCTGACCTGGCGGCGCAAATCTCGGCGTTCGGTGTACCCGTCTTGCAAGAACATCGACCTGACGCCATTCTAGAGCAGGTCCATGCCGCCCTACGCCCCGGCGACGTGGTCGCCGTGTTAGGAGCGGGCGATATTGGGAAGTTTGCACATGCCCTTGGCGACCGACTTCGGTCCTTTGATTCAGCGCGATGAGCCCCTGGCTCCGCACACCTGGTTCCGGCTGGGTGGAGCGGCTCAATACTTTGCGCAACCCGAAACACTCGAACAGCTTGGCAAGCTGGTCCGCCGTTGCCGCGAGGAAAACATTCCGGTTCGGCTGCTGGGGGGCGGCTCGAACGTGCTGGTGCGCGACGAGGGCGTGCGTGGCTTGGTGATCAAGCTGGGCGGAGACGAACTGAGCAAGATCGACGTCGCCGGCACCAAGGTCACGACCGGCGCGGCTGCCAAGCTGGGGCATGTCATCACCCACGCCGTCGGCAACGGACTAGGGGGCCTCGAAACCCTGGTCGGTATTCCCGGCACCATCGGCGGCGCGTTGCACGGCAACGCCGGTAGCCGCAGCGGCGACATCGGCCAATGGCTGCTGCGGGCCACGGTGATGACCCACTCGGGCGAAATCCTTGAGCGGCGTCGCGAGGAGCTGACCTTCGCTTACCGGCAAAGCGGTCTCGACGAACTGGTCATCCTCGGCGCTGAGTTCCAACTTGAATCGGACGATCCCGAGGCGCTGACCAAGCGAATGCAAAAACAATGGATATTGAAGAAGTCGACGCAACCCTTGGGGCATCAAAGCGCCGGCTGCATCTTCAAGAATCCGCGCGGTATGAGCGCCGGCATGTTGATTGACCAGGCCGGCCTGAAGGGAACGCATGTTGGCGGCGCAATCGTCAGTGAACGACATGCGAACTTTATCGTGGCCGAAGAAGGGGCCAAGGCGGCCGACGTCTTGGCGCTGATGGAAATGGTCCGCGGCCGGGTCGCCGAGCGACTGGGCGTGGAATTAGAAACCGAGATCGACGTCTGGTAATTGCCGCGCCGCCAGGAAGGCGTCGCGCCGCAGCATTGATAAACGATCGGGACAGGTGCATCGTCACAGCCGTCAAGGAGGATGGCCATGTCGTGGTCCGCAGCGTCCGAAACTCTTTCCATCGCGGTGTTGGCCGGGGGCGACTCGGCCGAGCGCGCCGTCAGTCTGGCCAGCGGTAGCGAAGCCGCCGCGGCCCTCGCCAGCCTGGGTCATCGCGTCGAGCAATTCGATCCGCTCAATACGCCGATCACTTCGATCGACTGGCCGCGCTTCGACATTTGTTTTCTCGCCCTGCATGGTGGCGCCGGTGAAGACGGCCGCGTGCAGCAGCAGCTTGACGAGCTAAGCGTGGTTTACACCGGCAGCGGGCCAGCCGCCTCGCGAATGGCCATGAGCAAATCGGCCGCCAAGCACCGCTTTGTCGAAGCCCGGGTGCCGACGCCAACCGCGATGGAGTTCGGCGAGCATGACGTATTGGCCACGATTGCCCGTGAATGTGCCACGTTGGGCTGGCCCCTGGCCATTAAGCCCGAGGGGCAAGGTTCCAGCTTGGGCGTCGGCCGCGCGGACAATGCCGAGCAACTTGCCGCGTGTGTCACCGCCAGCCGCCAGTACGACCCGCTGGTGCTGGTCGAGCCTTGGATCGATGGCCGCGAGTTCACGGTGACGATCCTGGGGCGCGAGCCGTTGCCGCTGCTGGAAATCGTCGCGCCGGGGCCAGTCTTTGACTACGACGCCAAGTATCTGGCCGAAGATACCGTTTACCGATTCGATTCGGGCCTGCCCGCCGATCAGATCGTGCGCTTGCGCAGCGTTTCGGTCGCGGCCGCTGCCGCGCTCGACACCCGCGGGCTGGTGCGAGTGGACCTGATGCTCGACCGCGCTGGACGCCCCTGGGTGCTCGAAGTGAACACAATTCCGGGGCTGACTCCGACCAGTCTGGCCCCCCGCGCGGCAGCGCAAGCGGGCTTCGACTTGCCGGCTCTGTGCGAATGGATGGTCCGCGACGCATTGCACGCCGAGGTGCGCCAATGAGCAAAGCCGATTCCAAGGGAAAACAAAGCGACAAGATTTCGGTCTGGCAATGGCTGGCGCGGGTGGTGCTGCGCAGCAAGTTGCTGGCCGTGGCGGCGATTGTGGGGGCGATCTTCATGGTCGGCCGCGCCGTGATCGACGCGCTCGAGCCTCACTTGCGCGACCAGGAACAATTCCTGGTCAAGTACGACGATATTTACCTGTCGCCTGCGCCGCCGGCCTGGATTCGCACCGACATCAAGCGCGAGGCGCTGCGCGGCGCCAGTCTGGATCAGCCAACGTCAATTCTGGCCAACGATCTGGTGGCGCGCGTCGGCCAGGCGTTCGAGTTGCACCCGTGGGTCGAAAAGGTCGTCGAGGTGCGCAAGTCGGCCCAGCCGCGCGTCGATGTTAAGCTCGCCTATCGTCGGCCGGTTTGTATGATCGAAGTCCCCGGCGGCTTGTACGCCATCGACGCCCGGGCGGTGCTGCTCCCCAGCGTTGACTTCACGGCCGAAGACGCGCGAATCTATCCGCGACTGTCGGGCATCCGCGCCGTCACCGAAGGCCCGGTCGGCACGGTCTGGCAAGACTCGGCCGTCACCGACGCCGCCGAGATTGCCTCGCTGCTCCTCGAACGCTGGACCCAATGGGGGCTAGTGCGCATCACCGTGCGGGCCGACGCGAATCAGCCGGTCGCTGGCCCGCCAGAGTTCATTCTGGAAACGGCCAACGGTTCGCAAGTGACGTGGGGCCGCGCGCCGCGCGTGGCCAAGAACGAGCCATCGCTGGAAGAGAAGCTGGCCCGGCTGGCCACCGAGGCGCAAGCCGGCCGGTTGACGACGATCGGACAGGCACGCGATTTCGATCTGCGCCAGCGCAGCACGATTGTCGAAACGCCGCGCAACGCCCGCGATTCCGACAAAGAACTGCGCTAGTTCGCCAGCGCCTCAGTGCGGCGGCTTGCTCACCGGTGAAAACTTCGCCGCGTGCGCAGGGTCGCCTGCTGCCAATTCGCTGCGGACGATCTTCACCGAGTTTGGCGCTTCGACGGCAATGCGCACCGAGTTGCCCGTCAGTCGAGCAACCGTGACGACGATGTCGGGGCCGATTTGAATCCGTTCCCCCACCCGACGGCTGAGGACAAGCATCGGTTCCATCCTTTGCAACTTCGTCCTGAAGAGATGCGAGACGCCGCTAGCATAACCAAGTGCTTGCTGCGCTAGCAATCAAGAATTGCCGAGAAATAGGGCTGTGGGCTGGCAGTTTACGAAAACTGCGCGGACTGGGCGCCAATCGAAAAGGGCCGGCCGGCTACGTCTCGCAGGTTCCTTCTTCCATCTCTCGCCCGTCGGGCCAGCGCCCCGGCAGATCGTCGGCGTACCAGCGGTCGAGTGCCGCGCGCCAGTCGCTTTGATTGCGGACCGCGATGAATGCGTCGCGCACCACAAGCGGCTCGGGGTGAAGCTTGGCGTACTTGATGCCGAACTTGCGCATCTGCTTGCCGCCAGCGTCGGGGCCGTAAATCTGTTCCGCCAACCGATAGTGTTCGGCAATCACCTCGCGCTGCTGGTGCAGCGACGGCGGCTCGAGCGGCGGCAAACCAGCGGCCAACGCGCGCACCTGGGCAAAGACCCAAGGGTTGCCGATCGCGCCGCGGGCCACGGTCACGCCGTCGATGCCTGTCTCGGCAATCATGTTCAAGCAATCCTGCGCGGTGAACAGATCGCCGCTGCCGAGCACGACTCGTTCGGGCGCGTGCCGTTTCACGTCGCGCAAGAATGCCCAACGGCTAGGCCCGACGTATTTCTGCTTCACGGTCCGCCCATGCACCGTCACGGCCGACACGCCGCGCGCGTGCGCGCCGTCGTAGATCGTGAAGAAGTTGTCGCGGCTTTCCGGCGTGTCGTCCATGCCGCGGCGCATCTTCACCGTGACGGGGATGTGAATCGGTACCGCCTCGCGCACGCGGGAAACAATCTCAAGCGCCGTCTCGGGCACGCTCAGCAAGTATCCGCCCCGGCAGCGACCCAACACTTTGCGGACCGGGCAGCCGAAGTTGATGTCGATGACGTCGTAACCCATCTCGGCCAGAGTTCGCGCCGCCGGGCCGAATTCGTCGGGATTGGCCCCCATCAACTGCCCGCCGACCGGATGCTCGCTGGCGTCGATCATCGCCATTTTGCGAATCGCCTTGCCCCCTTGCAGGACGATCTTGTCGAGCACGACTTCGCACAGGCTGTAGCTGGCCCCCATGCGACGGGCGATCACGCGCATGGCCATATCGCTATAGCCGGACAAAGCTGCCTGAACGATGGGAAAGCCGATATCGACGGCGCCAATGCGCAGATGCGGCAAGGTGATGGCCTGGGCGGTACTCATGTCACGGGTTTCGCTCTTACAGAATTGGACACACATCAAGCCAGTTGCGGTGGTCGCGGAGCATCCACGTCATCGCTTCCTCCGGCCCCCACAGACCCGACTCGTACGTGGCCATCGGCGGTAACCGCCGCGTGGCCCAGGCGTCGATGATCGGGTCGACAATGCCCCAGGCCAGTTCCACCTCGTCGGCCCGGGCGAACAAGCTGGCGTCCCCCATCATCACGTCCAGCAGCAATCGTTCGTACGCATCGGGCAGCGCCCCGGCGAACTCGCTGTCGAAGCGGAAGTTCAAATCGGTCTGCCGCAACCGCATGCCGGCGTCGGGCACCTTGGTCTGGAAGTGAAGCTGGATGCCTTCGGCCGGTTGGATATGAATCACGAGCCGGTTGGCTTCGGGCTCGCGGCGGCGCTCGGAGTTGAAGACCATGTGCGGCGGCGAGCGGAACTGAATCACAATCTGCGTCGTCCGGCAACTCATCGCCTTGCCCGAGCGCAAATAGAACGGCACCCCCTGCCAGCGCCAATTGTCGATGTGCAGCTTCATGGCCGCGAAGGTTTCGGTCTGGCTGTTCGCCGCGACGCCGGGTTCGGCCAGGTATTTGTCGTACTGCGCGCGCACCGTCTGCTCGGCCACATCGACCGCCGACATTTGCCGGACGGCCTGCAAGACTTTCACCTTCTCGTTGCGCACCAGGTCAGCTTCAAACCGGCTGGGGACTTCCATCGCCGTGATGGTCATCAACTGCAGCAAGTGGTTCTGGAACACGTCGCGCACCACGCCGGACGTGTCGTAGTACCCAGCACGTCGGCCGACATCGACTTCCTCGGCCACGGTGATCTGCACATGGTCGACAAAGTTGCGATTCCAGATCGGCTCCCAAACCGTGTTGGCGAAACGCAACACCAGAATGTTCTGAACCGTCTCTTTGCCTAGGTAATGATCGATGCGATAGACCTGCTGTTCCTGGAACACCCGATGGAGCACGTTGTTCAGCTCGCGAGCCGAGGCCAGGTCGGTGCCGAACGGCTTTTCGATGACCACGCGGCGCGTCGACTGCGCTTCCGAGGCCATGCCCAGCGCGCCCAGCTTGCTGACCGTCCCTTCGTGGAATTGCGGCGCAGTGGCCAGGTAATAGACGCGCGCCGTCGGCGTGTTCCCCTCCACTTCGCGCAGGGCGTTTTCCAGCCCTTGCATATCGTCGACGCTGTCCAGATTGCCAGCGTGATAGAAAATGTTGGCGGCGAACTTCTTCCATAGTTCGGCGTCGAAATCCTTGGCGGCGAACTGCTTCGTCGTCTCGGCCAGCTTGTCGCGCCAGGCGTCGTGCGAATAGGCTGTCCGCGAGGTGCCGATGATCCGCGTCTCCTCGGGAAGTCGCTTCTTGCGGAACAACTGGTACAACGCTGGGATCAACTTGCGACTGGTCAGGTCGCCCGAGGCGCCGAAGATCACAATCGAGTGCGGCATAAAAGTTCGTCTAAGGCTAGCGATAACCGAGGCTGTGCGATGGCGCGGGTGCAAAATCGGCCCTTATTGTGGCGAAAGCGGGCCAGTTCGGCCAGGGGCGCAACGGCCGGGAAAGACGCCGTCGCCACCTTCCGCGTAGAATAGCGTTGCCATGTATCAGCGCGCCGAAGAACCACCCAACACGATGCCAACAAACACCGCAGGGCCAAGCCAGCCGATCCTGGCCACCGCGAGCTACGACGTGCCTGCGCTCGACTGTCCGCAAGAGTTGCAATTGATCGAAGCGGGCCTGGGCTCGCTCGCCGGCATCTCTGCACTGCGCCCCGATTACGTCCAGCGCCGCTTGCACGTCGATTTCGATCCCGCCACGTTGCTGCCCGCCACGCTCGAAGGACGCCTGAACGCGATCGGCTTTCCCGCGCGCCCCGTCACCCACGACAAACAGCTTCATGTCCTGCCCAGCGTGCCACGGCGGTACGACACGCTGGCCGCCGCAGCGCTGCTTACCGCGGCGATTGCGCTGTGGCTGGCCAGCGGCCCCGCCTGGCTTGGCACGCTATTGGTCGCGGCAAGTCTGCTCGTTGGCAGCTACTCGGTGGCCCGCGCCGCGTGGCGGGCGTTGCGACTGCGGCGCGTTGACATCAACGTCCTAATGATCGTGGCCGCGATCGGCGGCGTGGCCATCGGTGACTACTTTGAAGTCGCGACCGCGATGGTCTTGTTCGGCGTATCGCTCTGGCTCGAAGCGGCCAGCGTAGCCCGCGCCCGAGGAGCGATCGAGTCGTTGGTGCAACTAACGCCGCGCGTCGCTCACTGCATTAGCTCGCAAGGCACGACCGACGTGCCGGTCGAAGGACTGGAAATCGGCGACCGGCTGCTCGTCCGCCCGGGCGAGCGCGTGCCGGCCGATGGCGCGGTCGTCTCCGGCGCATCGACCGTGAACGAGGCGGCCCTGACGGGAGAAAGCCTGCCGCGCGATGTCGCGATCGGCGCGGACGTTTGGGCTGGTTCGCTCAATGGCGATGGGGCCATCGAGTTGCGCGTGGCGCGACGAGCCGACGACTCGACGTTGGCTCACATGGCCCGACTGGTGGACAGCGCCCGCGTCGGCCGCGCTCGAAGCGTGCAGTTGGTCGATCGGCTGGCCGGCTGGTACACACCCGCGGTCGTGGCCCTGGCCGCGGTGTCGTTCGTCGTGCTTCCCTTCACCGCCCAGGTGGCTTGGACCGAATCGTTGCATCGCGCGCTGGTGCTGTTGGTGGCGTCGTGCCCTTGCGCGCTGGTGATCTCGACGCCGGTGACGATGGTGTGCGGCCTGCACGCCGCGGCGCGGCAAGGCATTCTGATCAAAGGGGGCGAGCACCTGGAACGAGCCGCGGCCATCGACGTAATGGCCTTCGACAAGACTGGCACGTTGACGCGCGGCGAAGTGCGACTGGTCGATCTTTTCGCCGCCGACGGGCACAAACCCGAGGACGTGCTGCGCATCGCCGCCAGCTTGGAACAGCAGAGCGAGCACCCGCTGGCCCGGGCGATTGTCGCGGCCGCCTTGGCGGATCATTTAACGCTCGCGCCGGTCGAAGGGTTTCACGCCGAGCGCGGCGCCGGCGTGCGTGGCATCGTCGACGGCCGGGCGTTCATCATCTGCGGCGCTGGCGGCGGCACGCTCAATTCGACCCACGGCGACTGGCAATCGCACCCATTGTGGCAGCAAGCGCTCGCCGATCGACAGGCGACCCTCGCCGCTTTGATCGGGCCGGATGGCCTGTGGGGAGTATTGCTCCTGGCCGATACGGTGCGGCCGCACGCGGCCGAGACGCTGGAACATTTGCGACGCCTGGGCGTGCAGCGGTTCGCGATTCTGTCGGGGGATCGGTCGGCGGTGGTCAACGAGTTGGCGGCTGAACTAGGTATCGACGAAGCCCGCGGTGGCTTGCTGCCGGCTGACAAGCTGGCGGCGATCAAAGAACTGGAACAACACGGCGCGACGGTCGCGCTCGTCGGCGACGGCGTGAACGACGCGCCGGCCCTGGCGGCGGCCAGCTTGGGGATCGCTTTTGGCGCGGCGGCCAGCGACACGGCGCTCGAAACCGCCGACGTGGTGATCCTGAAGCCTGACTTGCATCGGCTGGGGCGATTGATCGCGATCGCCCGCGAATGCCGTGCTCGATTGCGCGAGAATGTGGCGCTGGCGCTCGGCAGCAAGTTACTGGTGCTGGGGCTGGCGGCGGTCGGCGCGGCCACTCTGTGGATGGCGGTCGCGGCCGACGTCGGCGCAACACTGGCCGTGGTGTTTAACGGGATGCGGCTGCTGCCACCAGTTCGGCGTCGTGAAACTCGTCGCTAAATGCTGCTTCGACGGGAAGCGGTGCGGTGGGCAAAGCGACCGGCCGAGGCTGCAAAGTCGCCTGACGAACTTCGATCCCGAGCGCACTAAGCGGCCGCGAGGCCCACACGCGCGGCAAGGCGTCGCGCCCGACAGCCAGGAACCAACCGACCTGGCGCATGCCCAAGCGGACGTGGCTGCGGACCGAGGCCCAATTGTCGAACTCGACGATGGCCGTCAGTTGCGTGTAGCGCTGACTGGCCAGTACGTGGGCCGCGGCATAGAGCGCCGTCTGGTGGATGCGCCGGCCTCGGTAATCGACGTGCGTGAACGCCTTGTACAGGTAAGCGGTGCCGACGGGCAGCGTGAGTTGGGCATTCAGGCTATCGCTCGACGGCGGCGATTCAAGGGCGTACCAGGCGTAGTTGACAAGTTGCCCATCGGCGAGCGCCGCGAAGCAAATATGCCGATTGTCGACAAGCCGCTCGGCGAACGACGGGTCGAGATCGTTCACCGCGGGGTCGGCCAGTCGCCGGATGTCGGCGGCGCTTAGAAATCGGTACGTCAGCTCTGGCTCGCCCGAGTCGAGCGGCAACTTCGTCAGCTCGTCGAGCAAATACAGCCGACCGATCGTCACCCCGGCCAGCCGGTGCGCAAGCTTGTAGGCCAGCGTCCCCAGCAAGGCGCCGGCGCCGAAGCGTCGTATGTGTTCAGTCAGGCGACGACAGACGTTGGCAGGCGACATATTCGAGCTTCGAGTCAATTGGCGGCGTCTCGCAAGGCAAATCTACCTTACATGTGCCGCCGATGACGCCACGGCACGGCATGTTGCCTTTCCGCAACATTTGCCGCCTTGGGCAGTGGGTCAGTTTGATTCTAAGACGTTGGGTGGCGGGGTCAGAGCGCAGCGAAGGCCCTGTGATTACGGTTCGGGGCCATCACTTCTTTCTGACCCCGCCACCCCGATCCATCAAACTGACCCACTGCCGATTCGGCCGCTTCAATGCCGCCGGACGATCCGATATGCTGGGGCGATGAACAACACTCGCCTTCCCCGCAGTCCCGAATTGATGACCGCCGACGACTCGGCTTTGCTCGTGGTCGACGTCCAGGAAAAGCTCGTCCGACTTGTGCCGGGGCACGAACGGCTGGTCTGGAACATCCGCCGGCTGTTGGACGGGGCCAAGCTGCTGGGCGTGCCGGCCGCGGCGACCGAGCAATATCCGCAAGGGCTCGGGCCGACGACGGCCGAGCTGGCCACGCGATTGCCCGGGGCGAGCGCCAAGCTGGCCTTTAGCTGTGGCGAGTGTGGACCGATTTTTCAGGACTGGCTCGCCGCCGGTCGCCACCGGGTGCTGGTCGTGGGAATCGAAACGCACGTGTGCATCCAACAAACCGTGTTCGATTTGTTGGCGTCGGGCGTGCGAGTGTACCTGGCGGTTGATGCGCTCGGCGCCCGCTATGCAATCGATCACGAGACGGCGCTCCGCCGGATGGACGCCGCCGGCGCGGTGCTGACCACGACCGAAGCGGCGCTGTTCGAGTGGTGCCAGGTAGCTGGCACGCCCGTCTTCAAGCAACTGAGCCAACTCATCCGCGAGCCGTGCCCAGGCCCGAAACCCGGTTCGGCCGCGACGTAACGAACTATTACGATTGAGGAGTAGCATCGATGTCGACGATCGCCCCCCCCGTGGTCCCGCCGCAACGTATCTTGATGGGGCCGGGCCCCAGCCAGATTCACCCCCGCGTGCTGCAAGCGCTTTCGACGCCGACCGTCGGGCACTTGGACCCTTACTACTTGGCGCTGATGAATGGCATGCAGGACATGCTGCGCCAGGTGTTCTGCACCAAGAATCCGCTGACGTTCGCGGTCAGCGGCACGGGCAGCGCCGGCATGGAATGCACGGTGGTCAATCTGATCGAGCCGGGGGACAAGATGATTGTCGGCGTCAACGGCGTGTTCGGCGCGCGGATGCTCGACGTCGCCACCCGGGCCGGCGCGCAAGTGACGCGCATGGACCGCCCCTGGGGCCAGGTCTTCACGCCCGACGACTTGAAACCGCTGCTCGCGTCGGTAAAGCCGAAGGTGGTGGGGATCGTCATGGCCGAGACGTCGACCGGCGCGTGGCAGCCGATCGAGGAAATCGCCAAGCTGGTCCATGACCACGGGGCGCTGCTGTTGGTCGACGCCGT
>JAFEBQ010000037.1 GCA_018242585.1 Planctomycetota bacterium | reverse complement strand
TTTAAGTCAATAACAGGCTCTAAAACTTCCCGTCGCGCGATTCGAAATGGGTCGGCTTCCCCAGGCAGCGCCCCCCGGCCGCAATCCAACCAGCCACGGCTGTCAATAGCTCGTCAACCGGCACGCGCGGCACGCCTAGTTTCGCGATGCCAACCGATGCGTTGCTCAATAGCGCGCTCTCGGCTTCGGCGCCGACAAACTTGGGCGTGCGACCGAGCAATTCCCCCAACCGTCCGCAAAGTTGACGAACCGACAAGGTGTCGGTGCCGGTCATGTTCAGCACCGTGGCCGGCGATGTGGCCTGGTCGAACGCGCGCAGGGTCATCGCGTTGGCGTCCCCCTGCCAGATCGTGTTCAGCGTCCCCATCGCCAGATCGATCGGCTCGTCGGCCCAAATCTTTTGCGCCAGATCGACCAGCACGCCATACCGCAACTCGCAGGCATAGTTCAACCGCAAGATCACCAGCGGAATGTTGAGCCGCCGGCTGAAATACTCGAACACCCGCTCGCGCCCCAGCGCGCTCATCGCGTATTCGCCGACGGGCTGCGGCTGGTCCGTTTCGCGCGAGCCGCCCACCGCGACCGGGGAAAGGCCGTATACGTTGCCGGTCGAAAAGGCGACGATCCGGCTCCGCCGAAAGCGGCGACAGACCGCGCCGGGCACATAGGCGTTCATGGCCCAGGTGGTCGGCTCGTCGCCAGTCGAGCCGAACTTGCGGCCGGCCATGAACACGACCAGCGGCGCGTCGGGCAGGCGGGCCACCGCGTCGTCGTCGGCAAGATCGCAGCGGATCGGCTCGATTCCCTGGCCATCGACGATACAGTCGGCGAACTCGCGCTCGCCGCCGGACGAGAACCGGGCCACGGCGTAAATCCGCCGCCGTGTGCCGCTGGCGACGCTGGCGCGCAGGGCCATTCGCGCCAACGTAGGGCCCATTTTGCCGGCCGCGCCCAGGAACATCAGATCCCCCGGCCAGCGGGCCAGCGTGTCGATCACCTCGGGCGTCGGCTCGCTCAACAGCTCGTCGAGTTGGGCCTCGGTGCGAATTTCGGCGACGCGCATATCTTGCCACCCGATCCTGGGCTACGATGTCAGCGGTCGGTTGTAGCAGAGACTTTTTGGCTCGGCAAATTACTGACTAACCACGGAGGGATTTACCACGGAGACACAGAGGTCACGGAGGAAGACACGGAGTGGAAGTGATGAATGCGGAGTGATGAATGATGAGTAACCACGTTCAGGCACGCACTCCTTTGAAGTAGCAGCTAATCGCTAAAACAATTGTCTTCCCCTAGCCTCTAGCCCCTCGGCCCTCTCCCCTACAACTGACCACGGACCACTGACAACTGACCGTGTTGTCTAATCGCTAACCGCTCATTGCTAATCGCCGCTTATGACCCCCGCACTATTTTCCGTCAGCTATGCCGGCTTTTGGGGCCAGCATCGGCTTACCCTGCCGCAATTCATCGCCAAGGCCGGCGCGCTCGGCTACGCGGCCGTCGAGATCATGGGCAAACGCCCCCACTTGTCGGTGCTTGACACCGAGCGGGCGTCGCTTGAAGAGCTGCGCCGCGCGGCCAACCAGGCCAATGTCCAGATCGCGACCGTAGCCGCTTACACCAACTTTACGCTGGCCCGCGATACCGAGACGCCGGCCGTCGAAGTGCAATTGGCCTATGTGCGGCAACTGGCGCAACTGGGTCGTGAACTTGGCGCGAAGTACCTGCGTGTTTTCACCGGCTACCTGGTTGACCAGAACGCTTTTCAGCGCGACTGGGACATTTGCATCCAGGCCGTGCGCGAGTGCTCACGAATCGTCGGCGATGAAGGGTTGGTGCTGGGCCTGCAGAATCACCATGATGTCGGCGTGGGCGTGGACAGCTTTGTCGAGTTCCTGGACGAGGTGGATCATCCAAACTGTCGCGCGATGTTCGATCCCTGGTCGCCGGCGCTACACGGGGACGATCTGCGCAGCTGCGCCCGGCGGCTAGCGCCGCGGATGATCCAAACCACGCTGGCCGATTACGTTCGCTTGCCGCGCTTTACGTACATGCCGGGCTTGGTGAACTATCGTCGGTTGGACGACGCGGTTCGTGCCGTGCCGGTCGGGCAAGGCTTCCAGGACTTGGAAGGGTTCTTTACCGGGCTCGGCGAGGGTGGCTTCGACGGCGTGGTGGCGTACGAAATGTGCTCGCCGGTGCGCGGCGGCGGCAGCGAAGCGAACCTGGACCGAACGGCCAGCGAAAGTCTGGCAGCAATTCAAAGGCTGATCGACGTGGCGAAGAGGGGCTAGGGATTAGGGGGGAACGAATTCGTGAGCCGCTTAGCCGCAGGGCCATAGGCCCGCGCGCTGCCGCTCCGCGTCGGAAATATGAACCGCAAAGACGCAAAGGACGCGAAGATTAGAAAGGAAATGCGGATGCCCTAGCCACAGAGAGAGCAAGGAACGCCAAGGGGGGATTTAGTGTGCTTTGCTCTGCGCGACCGAGCGCCCCTGCGTTTCAAAACGTCTCTTTGCATTTCTTCGCGTCCTTTGCGTCTTTGCGGTTCAAACTTCTTCGTATTCTTCTGGCTTCGTGCCGTCGTGGCTATTTCCCTTCGCCATTCGGATTTTGACATTCGTCATTTGCGGCCGCGTCTGGGTATTTGGGCCGAGAATCTTCCGCCGAGTGTGTTCACTTTGCCGCACGGACGGTCATAATAGCGCCGCCTGCCTGAGCTTTCCCGCCTGACTCAATTCGCTCGACGCCGCACTCATTCACGGGAGTCGTCATGTTCCCTGCCATCACTCGCCTTCTATCGCGCGCTAGTTTGTTTTTTCTTTCGGCTCTGTTGCTGACCAGCGCCGCGCTGGCCGGGCCGCCGCTGGCGGGGACCGAGCCGTTGACGATCGAGGGAGACCTGGCGGCGTACATGCTCGACGGCATGCACCGCTACCTGGACCGCGCCACGAAAGAGAGCGTCGCCAAACGCGAGTTGTATTACAAACGCGATTTCTCGTCGCCGACCGATTACGACCAGAGCGTGATGGCGAACCGCGAGCAGTTGAAGAAAATTCTCGGCGTAGTCGACGAGCGCGTAAGTACGAAGGTGAGTTCGTTCGATCGCGGCTTCATGATGTTGAGTTCGGCCCGTTTGCCCAACGAAGGCACGAAATACGTCGTTCGCTGGCCAGTGTTGGAAGGAATGTACGGGGAGGGGCTGTTGATCTATCCCGCGAGGACGATAGGAACGGCCATTCTCATACCGGACGCGGGCGACTCTCCTGAGAAGTTTGTTGCCGGAGATTTGAGCCTCGAAGGCGAAGGTAGATCCTTGATCTCAGCCCTAACCAGCCACGACATTAGCGTCATTATTCCGTCATTGATTGATCGCAGCGAAGAATTCTCGGTGGCGGGAGATGGCACCCGGCCCACCAATCAACCGCATCGTGAATTCGTTTATCGACAAGCCTACGAAATGGGGCGGCATGTCTTGGGTTACGAGGTGCAAAAGGTCTTGGCCCTCGTCGATATGCTCTACGGCCAGGCACGCGCTGGCGGTAGTTCTCGCGCCCCGATTGGCGTGTTTGGCTACGGCGAAGGAGGGCGCATCGCCCTCTTGTCGGGAGCCATTGACCCACGCATCGAGGTGGTGGGCGTATCTGGGGCCTTTGCGCCGCAGGAGAATCTGTGGGAACAGCCAATCTACCGGAACGTCTGGCGCATCTTGGCTGAGTTTGGAGATGCCGAACTGATGAGCCTGGTGTGGCCTCGGGCGTTCATCGTTGAGTGGAGCCCCTGGCCCGACGTGAAGGGGCCGCCTGCTCCCACGGGCGCGCGAAAGGGTGCGGCACCGGGCAAGCTAGAAACCCCGAAGTACGCTGCGGTGTTGGCCGAGTTCAACCGTGGCTTAAGCTTGGTAGGCAATCGGCCCGGTAGGATTCCCGCGAAGTTCGTTGTCGGCAGTCAACCAGACGCGGGACAGGCCAAGTCCCCGGAGTTTATCGCGGCCTTTGCTAGCGCGTTTCCTGAGTCATCGTCGGGTTCTTTGCCAATCAAGAAGTTTGATGCCACTACCGCGTTTAGCGAAGGACGCCAAAAGCGCCAATTCACCGAGATGCTCGAATACACCGATCGGCTTATGCGCAGCAGCCCCAAGCGGCGGGCCGAGTATTGGAGCAAGGCCGATCGGGCCTCGGGGGACACCAAGAAGTGGTCCGAGACGACCAAACAACTCCGCGCCGAGTTCGAACGGGACATCATCGGCCAATTGCCCGATAAGTTGCTGCCCGTGAACGCCCGGACGCGACAGATTTATGACGACCCGAAGTACACCGGGTACGAAGTCGTGCTCGATGTGGTCAACGGCGTCGTCGCGCAGGGAATCTTGTGCGTGCCCAAGAACATTCCCGCCGGCGAGCGGCGGCCGGTCGTGGTGTGTCAACACGGGCTCGAAGGGCGGCCTGATCTGCTATGTCAGCCCGGCACCGATGACCGGTTCTATCATCGCGCGGCCGGTCGGCTGGCTGAAGAGGGCTTCGTCACCTACGCCCCCCAGAACCCATACATTTTCCAGGACCGCTTCCGCAGCATCAATCGCAAGGCCAATCCGCTCGGGCTGACGATGTGGTCGTTCATCATTCCGCAACATCGCCAGACGGTCACCTGGCTGCAAAGCCTGTCGTTCGTTGATCCGGCGCGCGTGGCGTTTTATGGCCTGAGCTATGGCGGCAAGACGGCCATGCGCGTGCCGCCGTTGGTCGAAGGTTATTGCTTGTCGATCTGCTCGGGGGACTTCAACGAGTGGATTTGGAAGAACACTTCGCTCGACTACCGGGGGAGCTATCTCGGCACGCACGAGTACGAGATGTTCGAGTGGAACCTCGGCAATACGTTCAACTATGCCGAGATGGCGGGCCTGATCGCGCCGCGGCCGTTCATGGTCGAGCGTGGCCACCGCGACGGCGTAGCGCCGGACGAGTGGGTGGCCTATGAATACGCCAAGGTCCGGCTACTGTACGCCGACCTGAAGATCGAAGATCAAACCGAGATCGAATACTTCGACGGCCCGCACACGATGCATTGCGTGGGGACGTTCGAGTTCTTGCGCAAGCACCTGCGCTGGCCGAAGTGAGCAGAGGTGGGGGTGTGGGGGAGTAGAGGGTGGGGGAGTGAAAGCAGCCAACGCTTGAGTACAAGTTGAGAGAGTTGGTGATGGGTATATATCAAGGGCTTTTTCCTCACGCCCCCACACCCCCACTCCGCAACGCCCCCACCAGAATTGCTCGGCCTCGCCGCGTTACTCCTGACGGTTGAACCGTTAGCGTCATTCCGCCTTTAGATCGCCTGGGTGCCGATGACCTGGCAGCCGATCAGGAACATCGGCTCGCGCGAGCAGGTGACCGGGGTGGCGTGGCGGACTTCGGCGACCAGTTGCTCGGTCTCGCTAGCTTCGATCTGTAGCAGCACATGCTCGCCCGCTGGCGCCTCGCTGGCCCAGAACGAAATGCCGCGCGGGCCCAGATCGTGACAGCGGACCCAGGTGGCCTGGGTCGGCGCCGCGGGATCGGCGCTGAGCGTGCGCAGGCAACTGGGTTGCGGGTAGGACAGGCGCCGATCGGCGCGACGTTCACCGCGGCTAGATGCTGACGGTTGGCGGGGTTCTTGTAACACGATCTTCCACCTTCCACTCGGAGAAGAGGAACGAAACGAAACAAAAGGAAACCGAGCCACCCTTCCCCATGCGCGCAGAGTACGCTGGCGGTCAAGCCGCCCTCGAAGTCCGTCGCGCGCACTCTCGGTCGGCGCTAATGACTCCTGGTTGCAGTCTGATTGGCCGGCACGATTCGTCTAGTGTTTGCGAGCTTGAATTAATCATCGCTGGCGTGATTCGGGGCAGGATATACCGGCGGTAACGATTGCCCGCGTGCCAGCAATGCTGCCGGTCGCTCAGATTACACAAGTTACTCATCGCGGCCGGCGCGCATGCCGATGGTTGAACACGTAACGCGCTATCCATCATCGTTCGCCAAGTTAGGAACCCCCTCGACCATGGACGAAATCATCCGCATCCAGGATTTGAGCGCCGACGAAATCCGAGCCGCGCTGGACGAAGTGGGAGACGACAAGCGGTTGGCGGTGGAGATTTTCTTGGAACGGATCGGTGGGTTGGAAAACGCGCGGCTGGCGATTCAGATGCTCAGCCAGTTGGAACGCGCGGCTTAGTCGTCGGCCGCAAAAGCGAGATCACGCGTAATGTCAGGGTAGCCCAGTTTGCTGGCCAAACTGGGCGGGCGCAGCCCGCAAGGGGCATCAAAAGTGCCCGCCCTAGGTCACGTGCCTTCGTCCTCGTCGATGCGTACGTGGCCTCTGGTTGCTGCGCAACACCGATGGGCGAGCAATCAGTGCTACCCGGTGCGTGAGGTTATTGGCGAGCGATTCGTGGGCCGCTTCCGGCTAATTGCTATTGGCTAGCCGCTAATCGCCGCCAACCAACTGCTCGCAACTTCCCACGACGCGTACAATACCTCGGGGACTGATCGCCCACTTCGAGGAAGCACCGCCATGCCGTCGTCGTACATCATTGCCGCCTGCCGGACACCCATCGGGAAACTGCTCGGCGGCTTGTCGTCGCTGACCGCGCCGCAGCTTGGCGGCGTGGCGGTGGCCGAGGCGGTACGCCGCTCAGGTCTGTCGTGTGAGCAGATCGATGAAGTGGTCTTGGGGAATGTCTTGCAGGCGGGCGTGGGACAGGCCCCCGCGCGGCAAGCGGCCTTGGCGGCGAAACTGCCCCCTAGCGTGCCGGCCCTGACGGTCAACAAGGTCTGCGGCTCGGGGCTGAAAGCGGTGATGCTGGCCGACCAGGCGATTCGCGCCGGCGACGCTCGCACCGTCGTGGCCGGTGGCATGGAGAGCATGAGCCGCGCGCCGTTCTTGTTGATGGGTGCCCGCGAAGGCTGGAAGTTCGGCAACCAGACCACAATCGACAGCATGCTCAACGAAGGGCTCTGGTGCGCGACCGAAAACGTCGGCATGGGGACGATCGCCGACGACACAGCGGCACGCTGCCACGTTTCGCGCGAAGAACAAGACCAGTGGTCGCTCGATAGCCACCGTCGCGCCGTCGCGGCGGCCGAAGCCGGCGCGTTCAAAGACGAGATTGTCTCGGTCACGATTCCCGGCCGGCGCGGGCCGACCGTCGTGAGCGCCGACGAAGGGCCGCGCGCCGATGCGGCGCTGGCCTCGTTGGCGGCCTTGCGCCCGGCGTTTCCGCCGTACGAGGGAGTGACGCCGACGGTCACGGCCGGCAACGCCTCGCAAATCAGCGACGGGGCGGCCGCCGTCGTGGTGGTCGACGAGGCGTTGGCTGGCAAGTGCAATGCACCGCTGCGAGCGCGAATCGTGGCCACGGCCAGCGCGGCCTTGCCGCCGCGACAACTGTTCACCGCGCCGGTCCCGGCCATGGAACAAGCCCTGGCCAAGGCGAAGCTGTCGGTTGACCAGATCGACCTGTTCGAGATCAACGAGGCGTTCGCCGCGCAGCTATTGGCCTGTCAACGGCCGTTGAAGATCGATCCCGCGAAGCTGAACGTGAACGGCGGGGCGATTGCCTTGGGGCATCCGATCGGGGCGAGCGGCGCTCGTGTGCTGGTCACCTTGCTGCATGCGCTCAAGGCGCGCGGCCTGCGTCGCGGCCTGGCGGCGCTGTGCCTGGGCGGTGGCGGCGGTGTGGCGATGATCGTCGAGTTGGAGTGAGCTGACGATCGCTTTCGCGCCAACATTGAGGTAGCACCGGTTGCTAGTCAACCGGTGCGGCGCAGCCGCGAGAGGTATCGAAAGAATCGTTGCAAGACGACGCGACTTTTTCAGACGCCTCTTGTCGCTTCGCGACACCGGTTGGCGAGCAACCGGTGCTACCCAGGCCGAGTGAAGTTGACACTCCACTGTCAGGCAACGCGCAAGCCAAGGGCAAAAGCCGGCACTGCTGGACAAGCCAGCAGTGGCACCCCGTGAGTTGCTACCTACCGTCGCATCGAATGATTCTCATTCATCATTCAGCACTCATCACTCCGCACTTCCTCAATGCGGCTCGGTCATGCTCATGGGGTCGAGCGCCTTCTTTAGGTCGGCGGGTGGGACGACGTTTTGCTCGGTGCAGAGTTGGCGGATCGTTTTGCCGCTCTTGAACGCTTCCTTGGCCAGGGCGGCTGCCTTTTCGTAGCCGACGTAAGGGTTCAAGCTGGTGACCATGGCCAGACTGTTCTCGACGCTGGCCGCGCAGCGTTCGACGTTGGCTTCCATTTCGAGGGCGCAGAAGTCGACGAACGCATTGGTCGATTGGGCCAGCAGGTGGATGCTTTCCAGTACCGTCTGCCCCATCATCGGCATCATGATGTTCAACTGGAACTGTCCACCGGCCGCGCCGGCCACGGCAATCGCCTGATCGTTGCCCATCACGCGAGCGGTGACTTGCATCATGCTTTCGCACATCACGGGGTTAACCTTGCCCGGCATGATCGAGCTGCCCGGCTGCCGATCGGGGAGCATCACTTCATAGAAGCCGCACCGCGGGCCGCTGCCGAGCCAGCGGATGTTGTTCGCGACGTTGAACAGGGTGGTGGCGATGGTTTTCAACTGG
This sequence comes from Planctomycetota bacterium, assembly GCA_018242585.1. Classification (NCBI taxonomy): domain Bacteria; kingdom Pseudomonadati; phylum Planctomycetota; species Planctomycetota bacterium. Next base: position 65,192 of record JAFEBQ010000037.1, on the reverse strand, counting down.
CCGTGGCATTCGACCAGCCCGTCGCGCTGGGCGTTGGCCTCAAAATGGTTCTTCGCCTCAATAAAGCCGGCGCCGGTTTCTTGTTCCAGCGCGCGGGCCACGCGGCCGCCGAACTCGGGATGAGTGTTGATGCCGGTGCCGACCGCGGTGCCACCGGCGGGAAGTTCCACGATGCTGTCGAGCGCGCGCCCGGCGCGATCGACCGATTGCGAAAGTTGATACGCCAGGCCGCCGATTTCCTGTCCCAGTCGAATCGGGGTGGCGTCGGCCAAATGGGTCCGGCCGATCTTGATGACCTTGTCCCACGCGGCCGCCTTCTCCTTGAGCACTTGTTCCAGGCGCTGCAGCGCCGGGACCAACTTGGTTTTGATCTCGATGCCGACGGCCACGTGAATGGCCGTGGGGAACATGTCGTTCGTGCTTTGCCCCATGTTGACGTGGTCGTTGGGGTGGATCGGCTTGGACTGCTGGAACCGATCGCCGCCGCAAATCTCGATGGCCCGATTCGAGATCACTTCGTTGGCGTTCATGTTGCTCGACGTGCCCGAACCGGTCTGAAACACGTCGATCGGGAACTGCTCGTCGAACTTGCCGGCCGCCACTTCGCGGCAGGCCGCCAACAGGGCGTCGACCTGTTCTTTCTTGAGCGGGTTCTTGCCGGTGCCGGTCAGCTTGCCCAAGTCTCGATTGGCCACGGCGGCGGCGTACTTGACCAGGCCCAAGGCATGGATCAGGGCTGGCGGCAGCGGCCAGCCCGAGATGGGAAAGTTCTCGACGGCCCGCTGGGTCTGCGCGCCGTAATAGGCCTGGGCGGGCACCTGCACGTCGCCCATCGAGTCGTGTTCAATGCGGAAGTGAGTCATGGCGATTCCTTGCTCGTTGGCTGGGGCGCTGGCGACTGCCCGGGGCGTGCCGCGCCGCGGCGTGTCAAAGCTCGGCTGCCGCGCCCGGGTTTGTGACGGGGGCAAAAGGCGCGGCAGCCAAGCGGTTGAACGAAGTGCGCCGCTGGGGGCCGAAGCGGCCGGCGACGTCAGATGGCCGTCATCATACCGCGACCGAGCGGGTGGTTAAACCCTCGGGGGCGCGGCGGCAAATGCCACATGATTTACCGGTGCAACTGGCAACTGCCGTCGTCGCACGATTCGATTCGGCCGAAACGATAGCGCCGCTTGGCCACTTGCTGGTACAGCCATTGCCACACCGGCAGGCTGCCCGGGATGTGCAACACCGGCGCGGCCCACCACAGAGTCGGCAAGTGGCGCGAAAAGAACCGCACCGCCGAAGCGCCCCAATACCGGTTCCCCTGCCGATCGATGACCAGCATGTTTTTCATCAAATCGTCGTATTTCAAGTCGGGCCAGCGCTGGGCGACCACCGGGTCGTGCAACGACAGATAAGACAGTCGCTGCCCGCGATCGAACCTCGCCAGGCGCTGAATCTGCCCGGTGCAGATGCGGCAGTGGCCGTCATAGATGACGATGTCGCTGTCGGGCCGTTCAGCGGGCGAAGGCAATGTTTTCGTTGGCGCAGTAGCGGTGGCCATAACTGATCTCGCGGTGACGAGCATCCAGAGCCATCATACGCGACAGCCCGCGCGGCGACAGCCGGCGACGCTCTAGAGCGGTTCTCGAATCACTGTAGCGAGCGTGTCTACCAAGCCGGTGGCTTTGCCACCGAGATCGGCGGCAGAGCCGCCGGCTTGGGTAAGTAAGCGATACATGCTTCTGAGAACTGCTCTAAGAAGCTAACTGCGAAGCGGGGGGCGGATTAACCCGGCCCGAGGCGACCAGCCGCCCGAAGTGTCCACCATCAATGGGCCTTACGGCCAGGAATGGTAAAGCTGTACAGGACCGTAATTGCCCCGATCGACAGCAGGCTCCAGGGGGCCCAATCGGGCGGGATGATCTCCTTGGCCCGGATCGCCGGCAACAGCCCGCCGTTGGCCGCCTTGGAGTGCAGAATGGCCTTGTCGATGGCCATCGCTTCCAGCCCCATCAACAAAGCCGAAATGCCCACGGCAATGAAGAATGCGCGCCACATCATGTTGCTCCTGACCTCTCCTTGGTGCCAGTCGAGCGCGAATCTGCCCCGAGAGGCGGCCCCGGGACGTCAACGACTTCGCGCTATCGTCGGTTCATCGGCGGCCCGCCGCGACGGGCTTGACCTGCCAAGACAGCTTTCGGGCTGTCACGAAAACAACGGCTGGGCGGCACGGTTGCGTTGTTGGCCCCGGGTTGTTTTCGCGGCTGGGGAATGATGCAGAAGCCTGTGTCGAAAGGGGCCGAATCGACGCACGCCCCTCGGAGGAATGGTAGTTCGGCGCGGGTCATACGTCGTGTGCCGAACACGCGGCCTCGTGCGTGCCGATCGTAGGCCGATTGGCGCAAGTGCCGGTCGTTTAGGGAGTGCCGACGAGGCGAGCATGGCAACTAAAGTAAAGTTTCACGGCGTCCCCTGGCCGATGTTTCCATTAGGAGTCGTCGATTCGCAGGTCCGGTTGTTCATGGTTTGCCGGTTTCCTATAATAATTGCGACGGCGGAGCTCCTTGTCCGGAGAGGTTCGCTTGGCGTTTCATAAACCTCGCTTACTCTTAGTCTCCGAATCCGACGATGTCGGTTGTAGTGCCATTGCGCACTTTGCGGAGGATTTTGAGGTAGTTCGCGTTCCCGACTCGATTCGGGCCTTGGCCATGCTGGCCAAGGAGGACTTTGCCGGGGTGTTCGTCGCGGGCGGCTACGCCAAGGAAGCGATGACGGTCGGGGGCTTGCTGCAGAACGACCGGATTCTGCAGGGCATGCCCGACGGCGTGGTGTTGCTCGACAGCGACAACACCATCCTGTGGGGCAATGGCCGGCTCAAGGAATGGTTCGGTCGCGAGTCGGTGCTCGGCGCCAACTTTTACGCCGTGCTGGGCAGCCCCGAGATTCTGGGCCCCGACTTCTGTCCGTTTCACACCGCGTTGGCCACCGGCGCGCCAAGCGGCTCGACACTGCGCTCGACCGACAATCGCTACTACCGCATTCATGCCGCGCCGGTCTTCGAGACCGAAGGCCCGCCGCGGAACCTGGTCGTCACCATCCGTGACGTCACGACCGAAGTCTTGCAGCAGCAAAAGCTGGCCAACATTCACGCGGCCGGCATCGAACTGGCCAACTTGACGGCGGAAGAGCTGCAAAGCATGACGGTTGAAGACCGCAAGGAACTGCTCAAGTCGGACATCCTCCGCTACACGCAGGATCTGCTGAACTTCGACGTGGTCGAGATTCGCCTGCTCGACGAACGAACCGGCCGGCTCGAGCCGCTGGTCTACGAAGGTATTCTGCCCGAGGCCGCCAACCGCGTGCTGTATCCCCGCTCGCAAGGGAACGGCGTGACCGGGTTCGTGGCCGCCACGGGCAAGAGCTACATCTGTGAAGACACGACTCACGACCCGTTGTACCTCGAAGGGTGCGCCGGAGCGAAAAGCTCGCTGACCGTGCCGTTGGTGCTGCACGACGAAGTGATTGGCACCTTCAACGTCGAAAGCCCGGTGCCCCGCGCTTTCAGCGAAGAAGACAAGCAGTTCCTCGAGATTTTCAGCCGCGACGTGGCGGTGGCGATCAACACCTTGGAACTGCTGGTCGTCGAAAAGGTCAACTCGGCCGTGAAAAGCGTCGAGGCGATTCACAGCGCCGTGGCCTTGCCCATCGACGAAATCTTGAACGACGCCGTCAAGATCATGGAACGCTATATCGGCCACGAGCCCGAAGTGACCGAGCGGATGCAGCGCGTGCTGCGCAACGCTCGCGACATCAAGCAGGTGATCCAAAAGGTCGGCCAGAAGATGACGCCGACCGAGGCCCTGCCCCAGGCGACCGGCGCCGTCGATCGCGCCGAACTGCGCGGCTTGCGCATCCTGGTGGCCGACGCCGACGCCAATGTCCGCATTCAATCGCACAACTTGCTTGAACGGTACGGCTGTATCGTCGAGACGGCCCACGACGGCGGCGAAGCCATCTGCATGGTCGACAACCTCGGGCCGGGGGCCAGCTACGATGTCATCATCACCGACATCCATCTGCCCGACATGAACGGCTACAAGCTGCTCTGCGCGCTGAACGAGAAGCTGGAACACGTGCCGATCATCTACATGGTGGGCTTCGGCTACGATCCGGACCACGTGGTGGTGAACACCCGCCGGGCGGGCTATCGGCCCGAACTGCTGTCGAAGCCGTTTATGCTCGATCGGCTGCTGGTGGCCGTCGAGCAAACCGTGTCTCAAGCGCCGCCCGTGGGGTAGACTTCACGACCTCGTCCATCACCAAACCCTGTAAGCCGCTTGCGTGTCGGGACCACCAATGCTGATTGCTTGGGACGGCTTTCGACTGTGGGGCATGATGATCGCGGCCATCGCGCTCGACATTTCCTGGCCGGCGCTCGGACTGGTGGCGCTGGCCTTGTTGGGGCATTGGGCTCTCTACTTGGCGCTGAAGAATTCGCTGCACGCCCGGGCCATTCCGCACCGCGCGCTGAAGAAGCTCGACTGGCTGATGCGGGCCCATCTGATCGGGCTGCCGCTGCTGATTGGTTTCTGGTATCAGCGGGTCGCGACTGCGGGTGAAACGAACGCCGCGTTGCCGTGGGGCTTGGCGTTTTATGTGCTGGTCTGCCTGGTGACCGCGGTTGGGCCGTTGCCCTGGTTCCTGCTGCGGCGCTTCCGCCGGCGGCCCCTGCCGGTCATTCGCCAGCGCAATTCGCAGGAGCTCGACCTCCGCCCACAATTGACCGACACCAGCGGGCAGAAGGCAATCGGCCGGATCCTCTGCGCGGTGCCGTTGAACGAGGCTTACCGCATCGAGCTGGCCGAGCTGGAAGTTGAAGTGCCCCGTTTGCCGCCGGCACTCGACGGACTGGTGATCGCGCACATTACCGATTTTCACATGACCGGCCGCGTGACGCGCAAGTATTTCGAGCTGGTCGCCGACGCGGTGGCCGAGATGTGCCCGGACCTGATTGCCCTGACCGGCGATCTGGTCGACAAGACGCCGTGCCTCGACTGGATCAACGCCACGTTCGGCAAGCTAAGCGCGCCGCACGGCGTTTACTACATCCTGGGGAATCACGACGAACGGGTCGACGTGGCCGAGTTACGTCGCCGATTGGCCGCGGCGGGGTTGCAAAACCTGGGAGGGCGTTGCCAGGTCATTGATATTCGCGGCGAGCAAATCGTCCTGATTGGCAACGAATTGCCCTGGTTCGGACCCGCGGGCAGCGTGGAACGCTGCCCTGAAATCGCGGCCGCGCGTGACGCCGGCCGGGCCGAGCCGTTCAAGCTGCTGTTGTCACACTCGCCCGATCAGATTTGCTGGGCTCGCGAGCGCGGCATCGACTTGATGCTGGCAGGCCACACCCACGGTGGGCAGATTCGTTTCCCGCTGATCGAGGCCACGGTTTGCCCCAGCTTGTACGGCGTCCGCTATGCGTCGGGCACGTTCTGGGAATCGCCGACGGTTATGCACGTGAACCGGGGTATTTCGTCCGAGTGGCCGCTGCGCTGGCGCTGTCCCCCGGAGATCACGCGGTTGCAACTTCGCGCGCCGCAACAACCTTCGATGCGCACGATCGAGATCGATACCAAACAAGCCGTCGGCGCGGGCCAGAGTTCGACCTGAAAAGGCGCGAGCTATTGCCGCGTGATTTCCACGCAAATGCCGCCGGCGCGTAGTACCTTGTGCATGGGCGTGAACCAGATTTCTTGCGTCCAGCTTAGGCCGACGTCGCGGCAGACCGCCCGCAGTTCGCGGCGATTGTAGGTCCGGCAGCACCAGACCCGGCTGGTCCAAGCGCCGGCAAAGCTGTCTTCCGTGGCCAACAGCAGCATCCGCCCGCCCGGTCGCAACACGCGGGCCATCTCGGCCAGGCCCGGCCGTGGATCGGGCAGGTGTTCGATCACATAGCCGCAGGTGACGCCATCGAACGATTGATCGGCGAAGGGCAGACTGGCGAGATCGGCCGCCAGGAACCGGGTCCGTTCGACCGGCAGCTTTTGACGTTGCAGGCGCTGGCGCGCGCGGCGCAACATCCGCGGTTCCAGGTCGGTACACGTCACTTGCAGTTCGGGATCGCCGTAGCGCAGCGCGTGGCCGGCCAACTGACCAGCGCCGCTGCCCACGTCGAGCAACTGGCGCATGCCGCGGAGATTGAACTTGCGGCGGCGGAAGATGCGCTCGCCCAGCGGAATGTGCAGCGACACGACACTGGCCGTGGCCAGCAGCGCCCCCTTGGGGCCGCCGTACACATCGCGGACCTTTTCCTGGTATTCCTCGTAACTGACCCGGCGAATCAGATCGTTTTCGACCAGATCGAGCATCTTGCGTCCCCGCTTCGGGTGTTCTTCATCGCGGGGGCGACGCGCTTTGGGGAGGGTCTGTTCAAACATCATTCATTCTGGGTTGCGATGGCGCAAGCGATTCCGTCACTACCTAATACTACGCCCGAGGGCGAACGGTTCGACGATTTTCCGGCCGGCGCCACGGTCGGGTAACGAAGGTTACCACTGCCTAAGCTCAAATGCCAGCGTCTCTTACCCAGTCTGCTGGCAAGGCGGCGCGCCTGGGCAAAATATGAGGTGGAATTGCGCCGTTTGAGCGCGACGCACAAGAAAAACGGCGAAACATCGCCAGCTACCGCGACCAGCTTTCGGTCCACATACAGCCCGCCCACGACAGGCCCACACCGTAGCCGATCAGCATCGAGCGCAGGCCCGGCTTGATTCGTCCGGCGGCGCGCAAATCGTGAATCATGATCGGCAACGTCGATGACACCGTGTTGCCGTACTGAGCCAGCACTCGCGGCATCTTGGCTTCATCCAGCTTTAGGCTCTCGGCCAACTGATTCAACAGATGATACGTCGCCTGGTGCAGCAGGAACAAATCGACCTGCTCGCGCTGCAGGTTCGTCGCGCTCAGGATGTTATCGATCAGCCCCGGAATCCGTTGCAACGTAAAGTCGACCAGCGCCGGCCCGTCCATGAACAGTGGGCTGGTCCAGCGCGGGCGCTTGCGCGGCTTGAGCGCTTGGGCTGACGGCCGCGCGCCCCCCGAGTTGACCAGCAGCATGTCGGCGCCCGACCCGTCGGTGCCATAGGCAAAGCCGGCCAACGTCGGCTCGGTTCCCGCCTCGATCAGCGTCGCCGCGGCGCCGTCGCCAAAGATGGTCCGCAACGAGCGATCGTCCGAGCGAATGTACTTTGAGTAGGTCTCGGCCGTGACCAGCAGCACGCGCTTCGCGCCGCCGCCGCGGATCAAACCATCGGCCAGCCCCAATCCATAGACGAAGCCTGAGCAGCCCAGGTTGAAGTCCAGCGCTCCGGTCGAAGTCTTGAGCCCCAGTCGGTTTTGCATCAAACAGGCCGTCGTCGGCAGCGGATAGTCGGGCGTCTGGGTGCATAGCAGCAGAAAGTCGATCGACGAGCGATCGATCTGGTGCTCGGCGAACAGCTTCTCGGCCGCCGCCACGCCCAGGTCGGCCGCAGTCTCGTCGGGGGCCGCGATGTGACGTTCGAGGATGCCCGTCTTTACCTCGATCAGATCCATGTTCCAATCGGGGTGCTCGGCGCGCAGTTGATTGTTGTTCTCGACCTTGACGGGCAAGTGAATGGAGATCGGCCCGACCCGCGCGTAATTCACGAAGCACTCCTCGACGAACCAGGCACGGCGGGTGGCAAGAGACGGGCCGCAACGGCCGATCGCCACGGCGGCGCAGGGCCTGCGGCCGACGTGCCGCCGGGTTCCGGTTCCGGCGCGCACAGGGACCAACTGGGTCACCAAGACGGTGAACCAGCGAGAGTATCAGGCCCGCGCGGCACGGTCAATCCGCCCCAAGTCGCGAGCGGGCAAGGAAATCCGACCCCTGGCCACGATTTAATGGTCCAAGCGGGCCATGACCTACATCGGGGCTTCGCTGCCGCAGATCGTGCGACCTTAGAAGCCGACCGGCCGGCGTCGCGTGGCTCGCGGCTTGGGCTTGCCGTTGGCGTCGTTGCCCGAGCCCAGATTGCTGAACAGCGGGCTCTGATTCGGCTGCAGGCTCATGCCCGGCAGCGGCCGCGGCGAAGCGTAAACCGAGCTGGCAATCGGCGCGCCGGCGGGTTGGGGCCAGCTTGTTTGTTGCGGCAGATCGTCCCCCTTGCCCGGCGCCGCTTGTCGAGGGGTCGGCCGACCGGGCAGGCCCAGCCAGTTCGGCGTCGGCGGCGGGTCGACGGTCTTGATCTGTCGCTGCGCGCAGGCGACTTGGGGAAACAAGCTCGACAGCGCCAGCATCAAACTAGCGCACGCAAACAGCACGATCAACCGGCGTTGCCGCCAGGCAGGTCGCGAAGTTGTACGTTGATGGCCAACGAAGTGCATCGTGCTCGACCCAAGTGAACCGGCGCGTGATTCAAACTGCTGTCATTCGTCGTTATCGTCGCGCTGGTGAAAGGGCTTTAGCAAATCGGCGGAATTTGCCGATTGCGAAAACCTTGACGCTAGCGTGCCGACCTTCGCCGGGGAGCGTGCGGCGTCAATTTTTGCCCCGCTTGGCGCCGCGCGCGAGGTCCGATCGGTTCGATCATTTCGATTACACCGGCGACGCGCCGACGGCCGAAACTTGTTGGAGAGAACCTTCGCACGCTCTCCGGGCAAGTGACGATCATGGCGGCTTGGCGCGCTAAGCTTGGTTATTGGTATCAGTTAGGGTTTGCCAAACCGGCGCACGAGCGAGTGTTGCTCCGCGCCATTTGGGAAGCCGGCGTCGCGCGGATTCTGGAACTGGGGTTGGGCAATGGTCAGCGCGCCAAGCGGTTGATCGAGTTGGCCCAGTCGCGCTCGCCCGAGGCGCAAATCGCCTACTCGGGCATCGACCTGTTCGAGATGCGCAAGCCCGAGCATGGCGCTGGCATGTCGCTCAAGTTGGCCCATCGGCATTTCACCGCCACGGGCGCGCGGGTCAGGCTGCTGCCCGGCGATCCGTTCTCGGCCCTCTCGGCAGCGGCCAATAGCCTGGGGCCGCACGATTTGGTGCTGATCGGCGCCGACCAGAACGCGGCCGCGCTGGAGAAAACCTGGTTCTACGTGCCGCGCGTCCTGTCGCCCGAGGCCCAGGTGTTCGTCGAATCGCGCACCGGTGACGAGCCCGTCTGGGAGCCGCTGGCACGCCAGGAAATCGAGCGCCGCGCCGTCCGTACGCCCCACCGCCGGGCCGCGTAGCGCATGCTCGGCTAGAACAACGATTTACGGCGCAACTCAGATTGTCGCCGCTTAGCCGCAAAGCCATCGGTCCGCGCGCCTGCTACCACCCTTTTGACACAGCGGCAATCAATCGGCGAGACTTCTGCGTACTTGCAGCACAGCAACCGCGCGAAATGCGCTCCCCAGCCACGACGGCCACGGCCGAGCCACGTACGTAGCGACCAAGATGTCCGAGCAGCCCCGCTTTCGCCATCAACGATACACCCGCCAGCCGGACACGAGCCGGGCCGAGTTTCTCCGCGCCGAACCTTGCCCGCCGCTCGACAGCGCCGAGTTCCGCCAGCAACTGGCCCAGGTCGGTCGCCAGTTGGTCGCTGCCGACGTTGACCGCGTGATGCTGATTCACGGGACGTTTGGCGGCAACGACGGCGCGGGCTTGGCCGCGGCCTTGCGCCGCGCGAGTCCCCGCGCCGCCGACGGGCTGGAGTGGGTGATCAAATCGGTGATCGATCTGGTGCTGGGGGATCGCGGCAATTATCCGCCGCGCTCGGCCCCCGAGCTGCAAGCTTGGCTCTCGGCCGAAACGTCACGATCGGTTGCCGTCGAACGATTCATTTGGAACAGCGAGAACCACCATCTGGGCCGGGCCGACGGCGCGGTTCGGCTGATCGATTACCTGGCGCGACAGCCGACCGTATACGGCGCGCGACGATTGTTGTTGGGACACAGCCACGGAGGCAACCTGCTGGCCTTGGTCACTCAGTTGCTGGCCGCCAGCACCGATAAGGTTGACTCGTTCTTTCAGGCGGCCGAGCGCTACTGGCGGCCGGCCTCGGGCGGTCACGATCATTTTCCCCATTGGGCTCAGGTGCGCGAGTGGCTGTTGGCTGGGCATGGACCGGAACTGGCTCGCACGCTGGATGTTGTTTCGTTGGGCGCTCCGGTGCGCTATGGCTGGGACTTGGCCGGTTGCGGGCGATTGCTGCACCTGATGTCGCATCGCCCGCGCGAGGGGGCCAAGAATCGCTACTGTGCCGCGTTTCCGCTCACGGTGACTGAATGGCTGCGCGGCTCGCAGGGGGACGTCATCGCCCAGGTCGGCATCGCCGGCACGAACTTCGCGCCGATTCCGCTGCTGCGCCGCGCCTGGCACGCCGACCATCGGCTGGCCGACGTGCTGCAAGGGACCGTCGAGCCACAGGGGCAGTGGGAGCGCTGGAAAACCGGCCCGCGCGTCCACGACACCGGGCCGACGCTGCTGGTCGACTTTGGCGTGCAATCGTGGCTCGTGCTCGCGCACGCGGCCGGGCACGGGCTTTACACGCGCGCCATCTGGGCGCCGTTTATCTTCCGGACCATCGTCGAGCGACTGTACGGCAATGGCGCCGCCGAGCAACGCGCTACTGGAACCGCCGCCCCCGGCGTCTCGGTGTACAAATAGAAAGTGCGCAATTTGTAGGGTGCATTACATGCACCTTATCTTCGCATTCCAAGCCAATACAGTTCGCGCGCTGTTCATTGGCTTGCAGCGCGCAACTAAGATGCACAAAGTGCACCCTACAAGAATTGCTCGCAACGGGTGTTTCAACGACCGAGCGTGCTGTGCCCAAAGGCCAGATACTGTTCCCAGTCGTATTCCAGCACGTCGTGCTTGCCGGTGCGGACGTGATACCGCACTTGCTGCCCGACGGGCGTATCGACCGACGGCCACTCGGTGACGCCCAGGCCGGGCAGCTTGAACAACCGATAGACCGGCTCGGCCGCCAGCGCCGCCAGGAACTCGCCGCGTGGATCGGCCCAGCGGTCTTCGACGGCGCTGGCCACGTACACCGGCCGCGGCGCCGACAGGGCGATCAACATGTGGGCATCGACCGGCAGTCGCTCCTCGTGGTCGGAATACTGCTTGTAGTTGCCACAGAACCAATGGGGAAAGCTCTTGTTCAGGTTCGCGGTTCGCTCGCCATAGCAACGTCGCGCCAGGGACGCGCCTCCTTCGCCCGAGTTGTTCGAGATCACGGCGGCGAAGCGCGTGTCCTCGGCGCCGGCCCACAGCGCCGTCTTGCCGAGGCGCGAATGGCCAAACACGATCACACGCCCGGCGTCGACGTTGGCGTCCGTCTCCAGGTAGTCGAGCACGCGGCTCAGCCCCCAGGCCCAAGCGCCAATCGCTCCCCAATCGTCCGGCGCGGCGTCGGCCGGCGCGCCGGTCGTCGACTTGGTGTCGGCATCGCTGGCCTGTGGCGCGCGCAATTTGCCCGACGGAAGCAACCTGGCCCGAATGCCATCGCGCCAGCCGGTCGCGTGATCAGGTTCGACGTCGCCGTAATACACCGTCGCCAGCGCGAAGCCGTCGGCGACGATTTTCTCGACCGGCCAGCGGCTGATGCGCGACCCGCGCGAGGCTTCGGTAGCCCGGTTGTCGACCACGCCGGGGGCCTTGGCCGGCATCCAGGCTTGCGACAGGGTGATGCCTGGATCCTTGTGGATCGTGTGATTGCCCATGAAGTTATAGCCTAGGATCACTGGCGCGCGTGCCGGCTGCTTAGGCAGGTAGATCATTACGTGCATCTGGGGGCCCGTGTCGTCGCCGAGCAGATCGATCGTCACCTCGCGGCGCGTGGCCTTGCCGTCGAGCGCGTCCGAGTCGTTCGAAGTGACTTGCCATTTCATGCCGGCGGGGCGGCCCGGGCTGCGACCGAAGACTTGTGAGCGAAACTGTTCGAGGATTTCGCCGCGTCGACGAGTGGTCCAGGCGTCGGCCGTCGTGACCGGTGTGCCGTCCTCGCACTTCAACAGCTCGGGCAGCGTGTAAGCCGGCACCTGGGCTTCGTCGTAATTGGCTCCAGCAGGCTGGGCTTCACACATGGCGGCAACGCTCACAATCAGGCTGCAAGTCAATCCTGAAAGGCAAAGATAGCGCAAGGAGGTGTTCATGTTGAAAGTACATGGGACAGGGGAAATTGGCGGGAGTGTAGGAATGCGGCATTCTAGTCGTGCCGCGCAGGGAACGCCAACAAAAGCCGGCACGCGAATCGCCGCGCGAACTATGGGCTCAGGCTTTGGATCGCGTCGGACAAGGCTTGCTTCGCCTGGTTGCGCCACGACTTCTCCAAGGACGCATTTCGCCAAATCGGCGAAACGGCGTAACAAGAAACCTAGGATTGCCAGCAAGCGGTGATCGGTGATTCGCCAATTGCGCGATCGAGCGCTTCGCCGTGGCGGCGCGGTCGGCCATCGAGTTGCATTCAGCCATCGTGAAGCGGCCTTGATTCCACACTGATTCCAGCCTGAATACCGTCAAGCAGGCTGGGGATACCGAGCGAATGTCCCCAGGGGCAACGGCGCCGGTTGTGACGATTAGAGGGAGGAGTGGGCGGGAGTTTCCCCGTGGCTGCGCGGAGGGACGCCATGATCCATCGCGCGCATTAGCGGCGGGCTTCGCGGCGCATCGCCCAGACATGAATCCCGGCCTCGGGCGTCTGGGACTCTTCCAACACCGTGAAGCCATGTCGCTGGTAAAGCGGCACGTTCCGCGGGTTTTGGGTTTCGAGGTAGCACGGCTGGCCACGCTCATCAGCAAGCCGGAGCGTCGATTCGAGCAGGCGGCTGCCGATGCCGCGCCCCTGCTGGCCCGGCGCCACCGCCAACAGCGCCAGATACCAATGCGGCCCGGGCTGCCAGCGGTGGTGCAACGCCACGACGTGGTTCGAGTAGCGCATGAACCGCTCAAAATCGCGGCGGCCGAGCTGAAACGGTAACGGCCAGATGCCTCGTCGCACCAGGCCCAGCGTCCCGAAGTGCGGCTGCTCGGGCGAGAGCCAGCACGCGACGCCGGACTGATCGGGCATGGCCTCGACCCGGCCAAAGTCGAGCGCATAGCGGACCAGCGCGCGGAACAATGTTCCCAGGACTTTTTCGCGACGCTTTTCATCCACCAGCGTCGCGAACCAGGGATCGTGCCAGAAGGCTGTGGTCAGCAGCTTGCCGGCCTGGGCGACCTCGTCCACAGTCAAGGTGACTGGTTGTGACTCGCTGTGGAGAGGATCAATGGAGTAACTCACGGCACTCGCCTGCCTCGATTGATTCTCGTACCCGCTACAACCGCCCACCAATGGCGAGATGAAAAGAGATGCCCAGAAATAAAATCAACAGCAGCGTGCCAAAATACGCCATGAACGTGGTGCCGACCGACAGGACAAATCGGAGGCCCCAATCCAAGTGGCGAAGCAGCTGACACGCGACTATGGCCAATATGATGGGTGGTATGAACAGCAACCAGTCGGAATCGTTCATCCGCTCAGGAGCGAACCGAACGAAGATAAAATCAGTCACGCACCAGACGGCAAATTGCGCTACGCTCCCCACGATGGCGATCATCCCACAGCGCAAAGCTGTCCGCGGCACGGCCGTTTGCCCCTGACAGGCGTCATTGCTGTTCAGCCCAGGCAGGCCATCAACGGCTGGCGGTTGATAGGGATTCTCACTCATCCCACGATTGTAATGCGTAGAGAATGATGCTCAAAAATGGCTCAGTCGATGTTGTTGCGGCGAGTTGTTAAACTGGACCGATCGATTTGGACTCCATTCTATACCTGGTGCCATTCGGATGAAGCAGATGAAACGGCAAGTCTTGCGCTTCGTTGTAATGGCCATTGGACTTGGTACGACCGATTGGGCTGTGGCCGCCGATGTGCCGGCGAAGATACTCGACCTGACTCATTGGAAGCTGACCGTTCCCGTGGCCGGCCCCGGTTCGAGCGTCGCTCAGGAGATTCGCCATCCTGAACTGACTGCGTTCGTCGACCCGACGACTTTCTTTGTTGACGCGAAGAGCAAAGGCGTCGTGTTTCGCGCACCGTGCGGCGGAGTGACGACTAAGGGATCGAAGTTTCCGCGCTGCGAGCTGCGCGAGGTGTATGGCAACGCCAAGAAAGAATCCGAAGCGGTTTGGGCTACCGACGACGGCGTGTCGCACGTCATGACGGCCACGCTGGCGGTCACTCACTTGCCCGATTACAAGCCGCACGTCGTCTGCGCCCAGATTCACGACGCCAAGGACGATCTGATGATGGTCCGGCTGGAAGGACACAAGCTGTTCGTCGAGCGCAACCTGACCGGTGACGTCGGACTTGACTCGAACTACGCGCTGGGAACATTCTTCGACCTGAAGATCGAAGCCAGCGACGGCCATGTCAAAGTCTGGTACAACGGCACGCCCAAGCTAGATTGGGAACAGCCGCGCCACGGCTGCTACTTCAAGGCGGGCTGCTATACGCAATCGAACGTGCAGAAAGGTGACTCGCCGAGCGCCTATGGCGAAGTGGTGATTCGCAAGCTCGCGCTGGTCCACACGCCGACATCGGGAAAGTAAAACCGCGCGAGCGGGCTCAATTGTTCTTACACTCAAGACCGGAGCGTTTTGAAATGAAACCGCCAAATGTTGGACCAGGAACGAGCCGCGTCTCGCGTCGCAGGTTTTGCCAAGCCGCGTCGGCCGTGGCCATAGCGGGCTCGATACTGCCGGCGACGCGTGCTCGGGCCGCCGCCGGAAAGCCGCCCCACATTCTGGTCCGCTCGGCGTGGCAGACCGTCAACATCGGCGACATCGCCCACACGCCGGGCGTCTTGAAGCTGCTGGAGCAATACCTGCCCGAGGCCCAGGTCTCGCTTTGGCCGTCGGTCGTCGACTTTGGCGTCGCTGAACTGCTGATGAAGCGGTTTCCCAAGCTGACAATCATCGCTCCCCAGGACCGCGCTGCCGCCATGCAGACCTGCGATTTCCTGCTGCACGGCTCGGGCTCGGGTTTCGTGGCCGAGAAGGACGTGGCTAGTTGGAAGGAGAAAACCGGCAAGCCGTACGGCGTGTATGGTATTTCGATGACGACCGACGCGCAGCACACGGTTGACTTGTTAAGCGGCGCGCAGTTCGTTTTCTTTCGCGATTCGGTCTCGCTGGGCAACGCCAGGTCGCTGGGCTGCAAATCACCGGTCATGGAGTACGGCCCCGACGCCGCCTTTGCCTGCGACCTGCATGACGACGCCAAGGCCGAAGCTTTCTTGAAGGCCAACGGCTTGGAGCAAGGAAAGTTCCTGTGCTGCATACCGCGGTTGCGATACACGCCTTATTGGCTGATCAAGCAGGGGCGTCCATTCGACGAGGCGAAGAATGCCCGCAACGAGGAAATGAAAGAGCACGATCACAAGCCGCTGCGTGAAGCGGTCGAAGCGATCGTCCGCAACACCGCGATGAAGATTCTGCTCTGCCCCGAGGATCGCACTCAGATGGCCGTCGGGCGCGAGCTGATCTACGACAAGCTTCCCGCCGACGTGAAGCGGCGCGTGGTGTGGCGTGAAAACTATTGGAACACCGACGAAGCGGTGAGCACCTACGTCCGTTCGGCGGGCTTGTTTGGCAACGAGATGCACAGCCCGATCATGTGCATCGGCCACGGCGTGCCGGCCATTGTCTGCCGCTGGCAGGAGCAAACCAACAAGGGCTTCATGTGGCGGGACATTGGCCTGGGAGAGTGGCTGTTCACGCTGGACGACGACGCCGACTTGCCGCGCGTGGCGCCGGCGGCGCTGGCCATGGCCCAGGACAAGGCGGCCGCCAAGGCCAAGGCGGCCCAGGCGCGCGAGTTCGTCGAACGCCGTCAGCGCGAGACGATGGCCATGGTTCGTCAGGCGGTTGGGTTGACGTAGGAAGCGTTGGAACGCGGCAAAAATCTGGAAAGTCTGAGGGCGCAAGATGACATCTTCACCGGTGGATATGGAACGTGTCATTCTTTGGCTCAAAGGGGTGCGTCTGTGCGCTGGCTTGGACGACGAGCAGCTTCGCTCCCTCGCCAGCCAGGTCGAAGTGCGCCCGTTTCAGGCCGGCGAGACGCTCAGCTTGGCCGGTGATGAAGTCACCGAGTTCTGGGTCGTGGCCGAAGGGGAACTCGACGCCTTCGTCACTGACGCGCGGGGGCGTGAAACCCTGCTGGGCACCGTGCTGCAAGGGGAAACCGTCGGCGAGATCGCCATTCTGGAACACTCCACCACACGGCCGGCTCGGTTTACCGCCCGCACTCATGGCACGCTGCTTGTCGCGCCGGCGGCGCTGTTGCACGACTGGGTGAAGACCTATCCCCGGCTGATGCAAAACCTGTTCCTGACGCTCAGCGAGCGATTCAAGGCCGTGACCGGCGTGGCCTCGCGCAATCTGCGTTCGCCGCGACTGGGAATCGTGGTCACCTCGCCGCGTGGCTACCGTCTGGCGGGGCGCTTGGTCGCGAGACTGGTCGCGGCGGGCGAGCGACTGCGGGTCATGGCCTGCGACGTGGCCGCCGTGAAAGCTTCTGGCGGCTGGCCCGAGAGCTTTCCGGTCGAAGCGCTGGCCGAGAGCGATACCCCGCTGCTACAGCCCCCTGCGGCGGAGATTGATCGACAGATCGTCCTTTGGACGCCCGGCGCCAGTCGCGCGGCCGACCTGCGGCAATTGCAGGGGAGCGATGAAATCCTCTGGTTCTTCGAAGCGGCCGACGCGACCACGTCGAGCCATGACTTCCATGCCGGGGCGTCACAATCCGCTGGCTTGCTCGACCGAGTGCGAGTCGTGTGGCTGCTCGACGCTGCGACGCCCGTCGCGCCATTGTGGACCAAGCTGGAGCTGAAGACGCCCGACATCAAGGTCCGCGTTGAAACCAGCGGCGGCGAGTTGAATCGGCTCGAGCGCCAAGGACTCGACCGGCTAGTCCGCGCGCTGCGCGGCTACTCGATCGGTATCGCGCTGGCCGGCGGCGGCGCGAAAGGGATGGCCCACTTTGGCGTGTTGCAGGCGCTGGAAGAGGCGGGCATTTCATGCGATATGATGTCGGGCACTAGCGCCGGGGCGATGGCCGGCATTCTGTACGCCTCGGGCATGCCTCCGGCCGACGCCATTGCGAACTTTGAGCGCGACTTGAAGGCCTCGCGGTTCTTTCACTTGCTGCCGAAGTGGCCCAATTGGTATCTCGTCTCGCAATATCGTCGCCGCACCTGGGATGCCAAGCTGAGGAAGTATTTGCACGACTGGCAACTCGAACAGTTGCCCATTCCGTTCAACGCGGTCACGGTCGACCTGGTGCAAGTCCAGACGGTCGTTCGTCAGCGCGGCGACGCGGTCCACTCGATTTTGGAAAGCATCAATCTGCCGATCGTCTCCAAGCCGATCTTGCGCGACGGCATGGCGCTGGTCGACGGCGGCGTACTGAACAATTTGCCGGCCGACGTGCTGGCCGAGCACGGCGCGGACTTTGTCATCGGGGTCGATGTGTCGAGTCGCGTGCGAACCGAATTTGCCGGCAATCGTCCCAACATGCCGACCAGCAAGATGCGCGACGCCAGCGCGCTCGACACGCTGTTCCGCATCTTCGAGTCCCAGGCGCACAATCTCGGCAAAATGCGCAATCGCGCCGTCGATTTCTGGATCAAGCCCGACACCTCTGGCTTCGGCCTGGCCGAGTTTCACCGCACCGCCGAGATCGCCGCCGTGGGCCAGGCGGCCGCGCGCGAGATCGTGGCCGAGTTGAAGCAACGGCTGGTCGATCTGGAACAGCGCTTGCTGACCCAACCGCGACGACGAAGTTGACCGCCGCAGCCAGTCAAAGGCGTTTTTAGATTCGTTATCGCGTGCCTATCCAGGGCGTCATTCCCGCGCAGGCGGGAATCTAGACGGTAATCGCAACCACTAGATTCCAGCCTGCGCGGGAATAACGGAAAATGGGGCGGCGTTTGATGACTGATACACCCCAGCCGGCGGCCCGGCAACTTCGACGGACTTAGCAAGCGATGAATCTTCTGGCGGCGTTGTTGATCGGGCTGGTGATCGTCCCCTCGACGATCTGGATGGCGCTGGCCGTTCATTATCACGTGCGTCGCCCTTGGTTGCGGTGGTGTGTGTCGGCAGTCCCCGTCGTGGCGGTGGCGGTCAGCCTGGCGACGTTGCCGTTCATGCCTTGGGGGGTGGCTGTCTGGGGTGTGCTGCTGGCGGTGGCGCTGGCGTGGTGGTTTGCGCTGCGCCCGCGCAACGAGCGCGACTGGGCCACGGGCATGGTGGCGATTCCGCTCGTCGAACTGAGCGGCAATACGCTGCGAGTGCGGAACTTCCGCGATTTCGCTTACTCGGCCTCGGGCGCGCCGACGGAGCGCTACGAGGAACGCACGTTTGACCTGTCGCGACTGACATCGCTCGACTATTTCTTGTCGCACTGGTCGGGCCCGGTTATGGCCCACACGCTGGTCAGCTTCGGTTTCGACGATGGACAATTCTTGTGCGTCTCGGTCGAGGCGCGCCGGCAGCGCTGGCAGTCGTACTCGCCGTTGTGGGGCCTGTTCCGCTCGTACGAATTGATGTTCGTGCTCGGGGACGAGCGGGACATCCTGCGCTTGCGGACGAACATCCGTCGCGAGCGGGTCTATATGTACCGCTTGCGCATGACGCCCGAACATTTGCAACGCCTGTTGCTCGACTATGTCCACCGGGCCGACGCGCTGGCCGATCATCCCCGGTGGTACAACTCGATCACCAGCAACTGCACCACCAACTTGTTCTATCACGGGCACGCCAGCGTGCCGTGGTGGCTGAAGGCCGGGATTTTCTTGAATGGCTTGTCCGCGCGGACGATGTATCGGCTGGGCTTCCTCGATGACCGGTTGCCGTTCAAGGAGTTGCAGGCTCGCAGCGAGATTCGCGAACGCGCGTTGGCGGCGGGAGATGCGCTGGACTTCTCGCAACAAATCCGCGCCGAGATGATCGTGCCCAGGGCGTGAGCGCCGCTTATGCGCTCGACGAGCGCGACGCGCCGTCGAGCCACGCGATAGCGGCTTCCTCGTCGGCAAAGACGTCGACCAGCAGGCCTCGATTCGTCGCCACGGTCACGCCGAACTTACGCCGGTCGATGTGTTGCGATCGCGCGACGAAGGCGATTCTGATTGGAACGCCGCCGGCGATTTGGGTCCAATCGGTGACCATGAAGAAGCGGTCGAAGACGTCGGGCGTCTCGAAGCCGACCAGTTGCCGCGTGTCGAGCACCAACTCGGTGAGTCGCCGCTGGCAGGCGATTGAAATGGCCTCGCCGCAGTCCTGCACGGCCTGTTCGAGCGTCATCGCGCCGGCCGGCCGATAGAACCCGCGCTTGCCGACGATCTCAACCGACGCTGGCTGATCCAAGGTCGTGCCCTTCGTTCGATCCCCGCGACCGCGCCAATGCCCTAGGCAAAGCCAGAGGTGATCCGCTTATTTCGTCTGCGCAGGCGCCGCCTTGGTCGGATCGTCCCATTCGATTTTGCAATTGGGCAAGGCCTTTTGCAGGTCGGCGACAGAGGCAGGGGTAACTTTGGTCCTGGTGACGTTCAGGTTTTTCAGAGTCTCGCAATCTTCCAGCGGCGACAAGTCGGCTATCGGATTCTGCATGCAGCGTAGAGTTGCGAGCGGCAAGCCCTGAAGTGGCGACAAGTCACTGATGGCATTAGCCCCGTCCGTTCGCAATGACTTCAACTTGCTAAACGCCCGCAATGGAAAAATGTCGGCGACGCCGGCGTTCGGCAGGTCAAACTCTGTGACGACGCCCTTGTCGATCTTTGGCGCGCCGTTGCCCCGATACGAAGGATTCAGCTCCAGCAACTTCGCCTTGACGGCCTCCACCTGCTGCTCGGCCGTAAGCTTTTGCGTGTCGGCGATCCACTTCTGAAACTCGGGGGTGTTCCAGGCAACAACAGCTTTGGCCGGCGCGGCGGGGGCGTTGGCGGCGGCGGTCAGGGTGCCCGCGCCGGTCACTTCGCGGACGGCAATCTTGTGGAAGGTTGCTGCCCGTGCGTAGGCGATCAATCCCAGCCGCTGCCGTTCGGGAACTCTCTCTGCGCTGTCATTGATCGATAACCGCCGCCAGTCGCCGGTCCACGAAACCAAGGGCCGGCCGTCGAGCACGGCGCGCAAACCGGTGCGGCGCACTTCGACTGTAAGCTGATAGCGCTGGTCGTTTTTCAGCAATGGTTGCTTGTCTTGCTTGACGCTTTCGGGCGACTCTTCGAGTCTTTTCTTATCAATCGCACCGAAGCCAGCGTGCCATTCATTCGTACCGGCCGCCTTGCGATCGATGCGCAGCCAAAACTCGCGCCCCTGCGCGGCCAACAGGCAGCCCACTCCGTTTTGTCCCTTGGTCGGCGTGAACTCGAGCCACAGGTCGTATTCTTCGGCCGGCGAATACGGCAATTGCAAGCGAGGATATCCCTTGCCGCCGGTATCCTGATTGATTTGACTGGGAATTGAGAGCCCGGTCGGGGTTTTGGTCCAATCGCCGGCCACGGTGTCGCGCTTCACATCGACCAGGGGGAGCAGGTCGATCGTTTTCGGTTCTGGCGCCACGACCGGCGGCTTTGCCCCCACGAACACATTCGCGGCCGCCAGCGGCGTGTACGTTAGCTTGCTGATCTGGAACTCGCTGGCGAACGTACCCAACCAAAGCTTGTCGGCATGGGTGCCATAAGAGCTCAATTCATTTTCATTGGTGTTGAGCGAGGCTGGATCGCCTGACCAGCGAATGATTTCTGTCCCCTCGCGCTTGACCCTCACGCTGGTCGGCGTGACTTCCACTTCCACGCGCGTGGGCTGCCCGACCGGAAACGTCCGCCCGTCATAGCGATAGGGATTGTCCGCGGCGTTCCCGACTTTGCCATTGATGCGATCGAGACCCGAAATATCTTTTCCCCAAGCGTCCATCGCCAGTCGCACCGAGGAGGCGCCGACCGGCAGACCGAGGTTCAGTTCGTGCTTGCCGGTGCCGGTTGGCTGAGCGACTAACTCCATTCGATAGGAAGCGGCTAGCTCCACGGGCAATTCGATGGCGGCGTTCCACTTCGGACTAAGCAGGACGTTGCCGTTCTTCTTCCAGCCACCCTTGGTGGCGTGCTTGGCCAAGTCGATGGCGGCCAGCAGATCAACCGTGCCGGCGCTGTCGGCCGACGCGCCCAGCGTGTCCCATTCGACGACGTAACCTGCCACGTCATTTTCGTCATAGATGCGGTAATCCCAGCCCGACTCGGACTTACTGAAACGAAATACCAGCCGAAAGTTGTGTTTAACATTGTTACCCTTGGACGGCTTGCCTGGGGCCCAGGCGGTAAATCCCCACGGCTCGCCGTTCTGCCACTGCCAGTCGGTTTCGCCAAGACTGCGGTAACCACCCAGCCAGGCAAGTTGCGGTTCGTTGCTGAGTTGCACGGCGAACAACGATTTGACCGCGTCGTTCTCGGCCTGGCTGGTGATTGTGGCCAGATGCCCGCCGAGCGCCTCGGCCGCGTTGCTGGCCTCCCGATGCCTGATGGGGCCACTCGGAACATAGCGATAACGATGACCGTTGAACGCCAGCGCATCGGCGGGGATGGCTGGAGCCGCCGCTACCGCAGCTTGACTCTTTGGCACGCGGCGAATCATCCATAGATCGCTGTCTCCTAGACCGCCGGGGAGCTTGCTGTTGAACAGCATCGTTTGTCCGTCGGCCAGCAACCAGAACGACTCGCAATCGGGGTACGGAAATTCGATTTGGCGAACGGTGTAGCCGCCATTGGTCTCGGCTTGGGCCAGCCAAAGTCCCGCCTCATTCGTGTATCCGCGCAGGAAGAGCAATGACTTACCGTCGGCCAGCGGCTGGGAGCACTGTTCACCGGGCTTGGTGTTTACGGCCGGTCCCAGAGCGGTGGGCTTCTCCCAGGGGGCGTCGATCGACTTGCGGCGCGACTGCCAAAGATCCTGTTGCTGGGAACAGTAGAACAACGTCAGGCCGTCGGGCGAGAGCCGAGGAAACAATTCGTTCGCCGCCGTGTTAATCACCTCGCCGAGATTGACCGGCGTTTCCCACGGCGCCTCGCGAGATGCCCGGCGCGTTTGCCAAATGTCGCCGCTACCGAATGCCTTGAATTTCCCGTGGGAGCCGGAAGTCGAGTAGAGCAGAGTCAACCCGTCGGCGCTGAGCCAGGGAGTGTAATCGAAGTTCACCGGAGCGTTGACGGTATCGAGCGCTTTCGCTGGTCCCCAGGGATCGTTCACGCTGTTACGCCGACATTCAAACAGATCGCCGCCGCCACTGCGGTACGAGCTGAAGATCAGGCACCGCCCGTCGGCCGAGACGGCCGGGCCTTTTTCCTCCTTGTCGCCATTGACGTTCGGCCCCAGGTTCTGTGGCGCGGTCCAGACGTAATCGGGCGAGGTGAGCGCCTCGACGATCGACGGTCCCGTGGTCGGAGCCGTCGTACTGGCGGCCGCAGGCGCCGACGCGCTGGAGGTCGCGGCCGGCTTCGCCGAGCCGGGCTTCGCCGGGGTGGATGTGTTGCCGCCGCCAATCTGAAATGTCGGGGACTCTTCCTTGGTTGGTTCAGCCTTCACTTCGACCGTGCCGCCTTTGGGAACCGGTACTGTGACGCCCGGCACGGCTTCGACGCGGGCCACTTCCTTTCCCTTGTCGTCCTTGATGACCAGCCAGACTCCCAAGGCGATCAGCAGGAATGCTCCGCCCGCGCCGGCCAGCACCAGCGGGTTTTTCCAGGGGGGGCGTTTGCCACCGGCGGCCGCGAGGGCCGCCCGGTGCAGAGGGATATTGATCTGGCTTTTGGGGTCGGTTTCCAGCTCGGCTCGCGACGTGGAAAGAGTATTCCCCATCAAGCTCTTCAGTTGCTGATTGCCGAACGCCGCCGTCGCGCTGTCCGCGAAGTCGACGACCTTGCCCGCGCCACCGAGGCTCGGCGAGTTGCCCCCCTCGGGGTTGAACGCATTGAGGAACTGCCGCAACTGCGGATCGCTGGTGGCGCTGGCCGAGGTGCTCATCGTAACCGACGAGCTCACTCCGCGGGCGGCGTCGAGTTCCGCAACCAGTTGATCGGCCTGCTGGTAGCGGTCTTCGGGACGCTTGGCCATCATCTTCTGGAAGATGCGGTCCACCTCGGGCGACACGTCGGGGCGCTTGGCCACGAGTGACGGGATCGGCGCGTTCATGTGCGCCAGAATCTTCTTGACGACCGTATCACCGTCAAACACGCTTTCAGCCGTCAAGATGCGATACAGCGAACAGCCTAGGCTGTATATATCGCTGCGGGCGTCGGCGTGACGGGTGTCGGTGGCCTGTTCCGGGGCCATGTAGTCGACGGTTCCCATCACCGCGCCGGTGTTGGTCAACTGCTGATCCTGAGCGTTGGCGTCCTCGAACCGGGCCAGGCCCATGTCCAGAATCTTGACCACCCCCTTGTGATCGACAAGTAAGTTGGCCGGCTTGATGTCGCGATGCACCACCCCTTCGGCGTGGGCGAACGCCAGCCCACGGGCGGATTGCGCGATGTAGTTCAGCGCCTCGTCAACGGGCAATGGCCCGCGCTCTTTGACCAGCGCTGACAGATCGCGACCTTCGACGTATTCCATCGCCAGGTAGTGTTGCCCGCGGCATTCGTCGGCGTCATGCGCGGCGACGATGTTCGGATGTGACAATCGCGCGGCCGCCTCGACTTCGCGCTGAAAGCGGCGAATGGCGTCTTTGTCCTTGACCAGCGCCGCCGGCAGCAGCTTGATCGCCACCAGCCGCTTCATCTTGCGATGCCGGGCCTTGAACACTTGCCCCATGCCGCCCGCGCCGATCTTGTCGATCAGCAGGTACTGATTGAGCACCAGCGCCGAGGCGCGACCGGCGAGAATCTGCTTGACTTGAAACTCGGTGAAGAGGCCGCGCTCGACGAGCACTTTGGCCAGCGCGTCGCCGTCTTTGGGGCGCTGCCCGACGGGGAGCGCATCCCAAAACGCCTTCAACTCGTCGGCCGGCATGATGCCGGCGTCGACGATGGATTTGCCCAGTTGTTCCGCCGTTTGCGCCATGAAGTCTGCCCCCTGCTAATAGGGCACTGATAATAGCTGCTTGGCGCGCGAATTAAAATCTTTTGGAGCCGTGGGTGCGACGATTTGTCGCGAGTTTCCGCTCCCCGAGAGCCTTTTCAAGCGTCTGCGACTGTAGGTTTCGACGCGCCAGGTTGCACCGTTGAGCGCAGCCAAGGGCCAAAAGGGGAGCGATGGTTCACGAGTCGTAGTCACCCGCGACTGCGCCCTTGTAAAGAGCTTCTGCGCTCGTCGCCTCGGAAATCGCTTGGCGGACGTCGGCGCGGGTCAAATCCAGCACGCGCAGCTTGCTGCCCATTTCTGCGACAGCTTCAATGCGGCGGTAAAGCTGCGAATGAGTTTCCGCGTACTTAGCCAAGCCTTGCAATTTGGGCAACGCATCGGCCAAGTGAAAGCTATGTGGGTCGACAATGTCCACCACCACCTTGCCGTCCTGCTCCGCAAAGAAAATGAAGTCCGGCCTGACGATTCTGGTGTCGTTACCATCGGTGTATGAAATGCCGAGGGAATCCTGGCTGGGACGGTCAGGATTGCGATACCAAAAAATGAAGCCGCTCCGCTTCATTTCAGCCGTCAGAATCGCTTTCTCTCCTGCCTTCAGTTCGGCGGGATACAACCCCTTCTCGTCGCACAGCAGATGCTGCTTGTAAGCCGGAACATCTGTTTCCACCCCATCTTTTTCGCGCGCCTTCGTCGGCTCAAAACGTGACACGGGCCGCGCCAAATCCACATCCTGCGGCTCGGTGCTGAGCGCGACGATTTGCCGATAAGCCTCTTGTCGGTCATGGGGCAGTTCCTTAACGCGGTCACGGTATTCCGCAAGCCAGGCATCAGACAACTTCTTGGCTTCGGCATCGAATAGGATTTGCAAGTTTTCCAACAGGTGCAGCGCAGCCACATCCTCGCGCGCTTCAATCAACGCGTCGTCGAGATCGTCCTCCGCTTCCGGCTTGCGTTTCGCCACCATCATCGTGTACGTGCGGGCAATGTCCGGGCTGACGATTCGCGCCGTACGACGGTAGGCGTCGCCGACCACGGCGTCATCCGCGTCAATCTGGAACCGGTCGTCGCGCGTCTCGCCTGTTTGCAAAACGGCAATGATCGTACGCCCCTCGACGGTCATCACCGCTGCGCGCTTTTCGGCGAACGCCTGCTTCCGCGTTGCAATGAAATCATCCAGCATCTTGTGCATCGCCGCGTGCGCCTTGCCGCCCGCGCCTGGCAGCAACCCATCTGACGCCAACTCATGCGCCAGAGCCGTAAGTCGGATAGCCGGCTTCGCGCCACGCTGCGGCCGGGTCTGCGAAGGTAGCGAGACGAACTTATCCCACACCGTTTGCGGCACCGCGGGGTTGGGCTTCATCTCCTGCGGGTTGATCAGCACGCGCCCCGTCGGCGGTGCGTCGCCGCCCCCTTCGCGCAATGCCTTGACGACACTTTCGACCGTCTCCTTGTCGAACTTTGGCAGCAGACAATCCACCGCGTTGAGCTTGTCGTTACCGGGGATGCGCCGCGCCAGCGGTGTGCGCACCATGCGGCCTAGCAGCTGCGCGATGTAGGTTTGATCGCTTGCCGGGCGGAACGACACCATCACCTCGGCGCGAGGACAGTCCCAGCCGGTGCTGATGGCGTCCTTGGCAATCAGGACACGCACCCAGGTGTCGTCCTGCACACGCTGTGGTTCGATGTAGGGCACGGAATACTTGCCGAACTTCTGTGTCTTGTGTTCGCCGAACACATGCGCCACTGACGTTTCCGGCAAGTCCGGCCATTGCTGGAAAATTGTGTCCAGCGCGCGACCGATATCGTTGGGGTTGGGCGTGTTCGGCGCCTGCAACACCATCAACGGCAACACCCGTTCACTGTTTTCCTGTTGCGCGGCATAGGCCGCCCATTCCTCGGTACACTCGCGCAGCTTGTCGGCGGCGCGCCGCACCAGCACGGTGTCGAAGTCTCCCGCCGCTTCGTCGGGAATGTCCAGCACAATCGTGTCTTTTAACAAGCCGGACTCCTGCACACGGCTGGGGTCCACGGTCACCGACGACAGAGTGCTGCGCCCCTGAGCCCCTTCCATGGCCTTGTTGAATCGCTCGACCGTGGCCGAAATACCCCACACCACGGGGATGCCCGGCACTCCCTTTTC
Source organism: Planctomycetota bacterium (assembly GCA_018242585.1). Classification (NCBI taxonomy): domain Bacteria; kingdom Pseudomonadati; phylum Planctomycetota; species Planctomycetota bacterium. The sequence continues at coordinate 38,946 of JAFEBQ010000037.1, read as the reverse complement.
GCCGTTGATCAGTCGCTTGACGATGGTGGACTTCTCGCGGTTTTCTTTGCCCATGCCGCGATGCGCTTCGTCCAGCACCAGGTACAGCGTCAGCGCCGGCTCTTCAATGGTGTTGCGGATCGTATCCCAAATCGTGTGGGCTCGAAGATCAGGCCGCGCTCCGGGAAACAGGCTGCCTTCCTCGTCGCTCTCAAAGCCGCGCACCAGCAGACTGTTCTTCCCCAGCTTCTGCGTGTTGAGAAAATAAATCCTGCCCGCCTCGAACTGGGCCAGATTGAAGGTGTTTTCCACCACCTTCAGGTCCGTATGCCGTAGCCGGTCTGACGATTCCAGCAGCCGAAAGCGCGTCTGCTCGTTCAACGACGGATCGTCGCTGAACCAGAGGACCACCGCCCCGCGATCGCGGTCGAAGTCGTAGCCGTCGTCGCCGTGGAACAACGCCTCAAACACGGCGGCCGCCATCACCGTCTTGCCCGCGCCCGTGGCCGCCGTCAGCGAAAAGGCGTGGCGGTCCCCCTCCTCGCGCCAGCGTTTGCGGGCTTTCTTCAAGTGACCCAGCACGTCGCGAACCGCTTCGTCCTGATAGTCTTTCAGCGTGAACTTCATGGATCGTCACCGTTGGCGAAGGCGAAATTGGTCAGGTACGATTCATACAGCCGGATCGCTTCGACGCCTGCGGGCAGCCGGCGCGCCAGCGCCTGAAAACGCCGCTCGTCGTCGGTGACGAGATAAGCGACCCGCAGCGCCTTGGCCTTGCGCGCTGCTTTGAGAAAATCGGTGGCTTTGTCCAGTTCGACCAGCAGGCCGTAGCTATCCACCACCTCCCAGCCGGCGGCGGGCTGTTTTTCGATTTGTCGGCCCACACTCCCCGCGCGCAGCCACAACAGCGGGGCGATCCGCGCGAAGGCGGTCTGGTAGTTCACCGCGACCGGTGTTTCATAGGTCAGGGTGAAGAATTCCGCGTTCTCCGCAAAGCCATCGGCCATCGGGAACTCGTCGGTGAACTTGTAGTCCCCCCTGATGGGCTGCCCGTCTGGCGTCTTGCCGGTAATGGCGGCTTGCACGCGCGGCTTGGTGATGTAGTCGCAGATGCCCCATTGCTCCCAATCGGCGTCGCCGGGGCGCAGTTCCTTTTCTCGCAGCGCCTTTTGCTCCTCGGCGCCGACTTCGTTGTTGGTGACGCTGATGCACTGGCGATTGCCGCCATCTTGCTTGTTGAGTCGCATCACCGCATGCGCCGTCGTGCCGGAGCCAGCAAAGAAATCTAGGATCACCGCTTCCGGTTTATCCTTAACGAAGAATCGCAGGGCATCTTCAACCGCGTAAAGCGACTTAGGAAATGGAAATCGGCGATTGGGGATGAGCTTGGAAAGAACTAACGAACCACCGTTTTCGGCGTTGTGGGACGTCATATTCCAAACCCGTTTTGGAATAACCCCTTTTCGTTCCCGATATACTGCCTGCACTGCCCCATCAGGGTCACGACCGACAATGTCGATGCGCCCATCTTTAATCGCGTCAACCGTTCCGCTTGGCAAATAGTGAATGGCCGCCTGTTTTCTTTCTGGTTTGTGGTTGCGTGAGCGAATGAACCCATCTTTGAAATACCGTTTTGCAGTTTCGGGAGTTATCCCCCAGAGACCCTCACCCCCATTCGGCCTTAAAGGCCACACTCCATATGCCCCTTTCGGAGCTATTACCCCGTGACGATCAATTTCATCAGCTATTGGGTCTCCAATGGAGTGAATATATCCTGAGTCCGCATTCACGAAGATAGGGTAGAACTGGTTCGGACGCGCTCCGCGTTTTGCTGTTGGCTCACGCCGCCGAAGTCCAAGCCATTCAATATCCCGGCCGATTTGCGCGGTCGCTGAACGAGAATCGTCCAGCATGTTCTGCTCACCAAGTTGAACAGATGACACGCCGATGCGCGCGAAGTAGATAAACTCCTCTACTCGCGAAAACTCGCCAAACCGTGCCACGCCTTTGGCGCTGATCACGGATGTGACCATTTCTATTTCCGCTTCTGGAAACACTTGCTCCAGCAACAACCCCAGCCGCAGGTATTCCTTCTCGTCGATTGTGACGATCAGCACCGAATCCGCCGGATTCAACAACTCCTTGGCTAACAGCAAACGCCGCTCCATGAACGCCAGCCACTTGCTGTGCCGATACAGGTCGTCCCCTTCGACGTAGTCATTGTTGTATTTCCAATCCTTGGCCCCCGTGTTGTAGGGCGGGTCAATGTAAATAGCGTCGACCTTCCCCCGGTGTGTCCAAGTCAGCGCTTTCAAGGCATGGTAGTTCTCGCCGTTGATGACCGTGTGCCAGGGCTTGTCGCCACCGCGCGCAACTTTTCCCGTGGACGCCAGGCCTGGGTAGATCGTGTCCCCGAATTCCGCGACAACAATCAGATCGTCCGCCGCTACCGTACAGGCTTCGACTTGATCAGCGTCCAGCAATTCCAGATCGGCCATCTTTTGCTTGGCCCTATGAATGGCCTTGACCAGCCATAGCCGCTGGTCCCCCTTGGCCGTCGAACCGCGCGGCGGCAGCACGCGCACCTTGTCCCCTCGGCGTAACGGTCGTTGGGGCAACTCGACTGCTTCGGGTCGATGGCGCTCGAAGTTCAGGCCAAACGGCAGCCGCGACGACAGCGCCCGAAGCTCGCGCTCGAGGTCAGCGCCAAGTCGGGGGTCTTTGGCCTTGGTCTCGGCAACCAGATCAGTCAATCGGGACACGAGCTTTCCTTAGTTGTGCATCTGCGATGTGATGTATCTGGTGCTGTCGTTGCGGTCGCGAGCAATACAACGAGCCATCCGCATTACGGATCGACAAAGGTTCAGGTGACGAGAGTAGGCCCGGCAGGACTCGAACCTGCGACCAAGGGATTATGAGTCCCCTGCTCTAACCGACTGAGCTACGGGCCCGCGTTCGTGGGGCATCAATGCCGAAGTATACCCGACCGTCAGGCGACTGGCATGTCCCCGCGGTCGGCGGTATCTTCGACGCCTTTATTCCGCACGCCACGCTATGAATCAACGCCAGCGCCGGCGGCAATTGCGATCTGGTCCTCGTGGGCAGCGCCGAGCCGCGCACCGATGGCGGGTTGTTCACCGGCTCGACCGAGAACGTGACGAAATGGCGCGGCCTTGGCCACGTCGCCTTGAGCGGGGTTATTCCACCGCCACGATTGTCCCTTCGCTGGCCGTCAACTCGGCAAAGAGTTGCGACAGTCGTTGCGTGATCGAACCGACGCGACCTGTGCCGATCGTGCGGCCGTCGACCTTCAGCACCGGGGCCAGTTCTCCCATCGTGCCCGAGCAAAACACCTCGTCGGCCCGATAGATGTCGGTTAACGTGTAATCGCCGACGTCGTGCGGAATGTTGTGCCGGCCGCAAAGTTCCAGCACCGCGGCCCGCGTGATCCCCTCGGGACAGGCCACGGTGCGGCTAGTATGCACCACGCCGCGGGCCACAAAGAACACGTGCGTGGCGTTCGTCTCGGCCACGAAGCCGCGCTGGTCGAGCATCAGCGCGTCGTCGGCGCCGGCCGCGTTGGCTTCGATCTTGGCCAAGATGCTCGGCAGCAGATTGTTGTGATGAATTTTGGGGTCCAGGCAATCGGGGGGCGGACGACGCACCGAGCTTGTCATCAAAGTCAGGCCCGACTTGTCGTAGACGGGCGGCTTGTGCTCGGCCAGCACGATCAACGTCGGCCCGTTCTGATTGAGTCGCGGGTCCATGCCCGAGGTGACCTTCACGCCGCGGGTGAGCGTGAGCCTGATGTGGACGCCGTCGAACATCCGATTGGCGGCCAAGGTGCGCTCGATTTCCAGGACAATTGCCTCGCGGGTCGGCACGTGGGCAAAGGCCAACGCCTTGGCCGAGCCGAACAAGCGGTCCAAGTGCGCGTCGAGCCGGAAGATGCGACCGCGGTAAAGTCGCAACCCTTCCCAGACCGCGTCTCCGCCCTGCACGGCCGAGTCGAACGGACTGATGCCCGCTTCGTTGCGGTGCAGCAGCCGGCCGTTGATGTTGATGATCAGCTCGCGATTCCGCGCGTTGAATTGTTGTTGCATGGGGTTCGCCTAACGGCTGAGCGAAGGAGATTTGGCGTGGCGCGCGGCCGACGACGGCAGCAAACGAACCGCGTACAGTCGTTCGTAGCACGCCAGCGATTCGGTATGGACCTCGCGCAGGTCGTCGGGCACTTCGCGCGGCTGGGGCCGATAAGGGGCAAAGCCGGTCGTGCGCACCACCTCGCCATACCAGTGCGGCGCCCAGATGCCGTCGCTCGACCGATAGCCCGCCGGCCAGGCGATCATCGCCTCGCTGAACTCAACGCCTAGCCGCTCGCAAAGCGTTGTCAACATGGCGTGCGGGTCGTGGAGCACATCAGCCGCGTCGATCACCAGGGGCGTCGTCCCGGTCAGCCGCTCGACGGTGGCGAAGATATCAAGCTGTTGGGGAAAGCCCAGATCCTCGGCCGTCGGCCGGTAATTCTTTTTCAAGTACGAGGCGATCACCTCGGCCGGATGACGAATCAGAAAGCAGTTGGTCAGCGCGGCGAGCCAGTTGCGATCGACCTCGGGCAACAGATGATGCGTCATCTGCTTTTGATAGTGAATCGCGTGGCCGCCGAGCGGGGCGTGGCACATTTCCTCGACGACCGCGCGCCAATCGGTCGGGCCTTGGGCGATGATTTCCGCCGCCAGGGGGTGTGGCGCGCCGGTCAGCGCCAGGTAATAAGCGTAGAACGGCTCGTCGCGGACCAGCGTGTCAAGCCGGTTTTCCCAGCTTCGCATCAGGGCCGTCGAGATGTTCCGCGGCCCCGACCACATGGCGATTCGCAGTGGTTTATTGTCGGGCATTGGCGTCGCTCGCGGCGGGTTGCGGGGACGCGGTGGATGACTGGTTGGCTTTCTGATTGCGCTCGCGCGCCTTGGCGGCGATCTCCTCGCGCTGTCGCTTGAGTCGTTCGGGCCAGACGAACTTGGGGGCTTGCGCAGGGTCGTAACCAGCCAAGTGATCGCGCAGCCGCGTGGCCGGCTTGGTATAGACCAGCACCGTCTCGCCAAATACTTCGCGGCACAGCGCCGCCAAGGCCGAGTCATAGGCGATCAGCTCGTCGCGCGTGTTGACGTGGTTGTGATCGCTGTCGTGCTCGCGATTGTTGTTGAACCAGGACTGCACCCCCTCGGCGAAATACTCCGACCGGTTCGTGCTGGCGTACACGCCGCGCCACAAGCCGGCTTTCATCGCGGCTTGATAGGCGGCTTCGAGCCGGGTGTCGAACGTCGGGTCCAGGTTCTCGAGTCCACGATGGTGAATGTTGTGGGCGAATTCGTGGATCAGGATGTTCTCGGCGCTGTACGGATCCCCCACGTAGCCGAGCAAGTTCTCCTCACCGCACGAACAGACCGGATCGGTCTTCGAGCCCCCCAGGCCGCGGGCTCGCGCGTCCCAGTAATCCTTCGGTTTCAATCGGGCGTGTTCCGGCACATCGGTGGTGAACTCGTCGTGAGCCATGACGATCAAGCGCGAACCGCTGTGAATCATCGCCTCGCGCACATCGGGCCGATGGGCCAGCATCTGATCGACCAGATAGGCCGCTTCTTTCAGCGCATAGTCGTTGACCCGTGCGCAGGCCACGACCGGATAGCCGTGGACGCTGACGTATTTCTGATAATGCGCCGGCAACTTCAGTTCCGTCGGCGGCGCGGTGACGACCCACTCGGCAGACATCAAGGAACCAGAAATACAGGAGAAAACACCCATTAACAGTGTTCGCAGATGAGACATTGGCATCGCGATGACCTGGGCTAGGGGACAGTAGTTCTCCGTGGCCGAACCAGGGTGTATTCTAGACTTGGCGCGTCCAGTAACCCTTACCATTGCCGCGAGCCGACACTTTGTATTGCGCATAGTCCGTATGACAACCACTGAGTTTCAACGGGCGTTTTTCGAAAGCTTGCCAGTGACATTCACGGGCGAAGCGCTGTTCGATTGCCTGCCTGACGTGGTGTTCTTCGTCAAAGACCGGCAAGCCCGGTATGTGGTGGTCAACCAGACACTGGTCGAGCGCTGTCGCGTGCCCGACAAGCAATCGCTGATCGGCCGCACGACGAGCGAGATCTTTCCTGCGCCCCTGGGCGGGCATTACCAGACCCAGGACGAGCAGGTCATCGCCTCGCGCACCCCGATTCACGATCGATTGGAACTGCACCTTCGCGCCGGTGGGGTCCGAGGCTGGTGCCTAACCGAAAAGATTCCGCTGCTGGGCCGGCGCGGCGAGGCGCTGGGGCTGGTCGGCGTGTCACGCGATTTGATCGGCCCCAACGCCCAGTCGCCGGACTACGCGCTGATGGCACGAGTGGTTGAGTATGTGCAATCTCACTTGAGTGACGAATTGAATGTCGGCGAACTGGCCGCGCGGGAGCGCTTGTCGATCTATCGACTTGACCAGCGGATGCGCGCGGTCTTTCAATTGACCACCGCCCAGTTCATTCAGAAATGCCGGCTCGACGAAGCCAGCCGCCGGCTGTTGACGACCGACGAGCCGATTGCCCAGATCGCGTTCGACTGCGGCTATGCCGACCACAGCGCGTTCACGCGCAATTTCAAGCGCACGGTCGGCGTCTCGCCCAATGCGTTCCGCCAGACGCGCCAACTAACCGGTTGAGTGCCGGCCGCCTTCGATACCTCGTAACTCGTCGGCTTGGTGCGAAGTGACCTTTACCGGTCAAAACCGCGGGGAAAACAGGTGTAACGGCCGTTCGTTATACTTAATATCTCGCCCGCTCCCCTGCCGTCGGAGTTTCCTGCCGTGAAGTCGCCTGCCTTTGCCGTGATCGGTTGGTTCGCGCTGTTTGCCTTGGGCCAGGCCCTTGCCGCCGACCCGGCGTCGAAAGAGGAAGACACGCCCGTGGCCGGTGCGACAGCCAGCAAAAAGCCCCAGGCCGCGCCTGCCGCAGGCCCCACTTCCAAAGCGTCGACTCCCGCGGTGAAAGTGCCCGACGGATCGGCGACGCCGGCCCAGGTCCGAACCGCCGTCGAGCAAAGCTTGCCCTTCATCGAGCGCGAAGGGCTGGCCTGGATGCAAAAGAACGCCTGCATCAGTTGCCACCAGGTGCCGTCGATGGTCTGGGCGACGCAGTCGGCCCACGAACGGGGACTGCCGGTCGACACGGCCAAGCTCGCGCGCTGGAGCGAATGGGCCACGAGCAACGGCCTGCGCCGCGCGGTGTTCTTTAACGTCACCGGCGACCTGCTGAAGAAGTTCGAAGATGGCAAGAAGTTTCCCGAAGAAGTCACCAAAAAGCTTGGCAAGCTGAAGGATCAGCGGTTCGTGTTCGCCGACGATTTCGACGCCGCGCTGGCGAAAAACCTGGGTGACGAATTACTGGCGGCGCACGGCAAGCCAGTGACCGACGCGGCCGCCAAGACCAAGCAGGGAGGGGCCGGTTCCTCGGGCGACGCCAACCAACAGACGGCGTTGCTGTTGGCCCGCGCTGATCGCGCCGCGAACAAGCCAGCGGAAGATCGCTTGGAGCTTTTGTCCGGCATGGCCAAGTTCCAGGCCAAAGACGGCTCGTGGCCCATCGCCGGCCAGTTCCGCGGGCAGCAGCGTTCGCTGGATGAGGCCAAGGTGGTCACCGCGATGTGGGCCGTCTGGGCATTGGCGTCGGCCGGCGATTTGCCCGCCGATGCCCAAGCCGCCTTGCAACGGGGCCGCGAGTTCCTCAAAGCAGCCAAGCCGGGCGTGACGACCGAGCAATTGCTGCTCGAGACGCTATTAGCTGAAGCCGACAGCCAGCATGATCGCGCCAAGGAACTGACGGCCGAACTGATCAAATTGCAACACGCCGATGGCGGTTGGGGCTATCTCAAAGAGCGCGAGGAGAGCGACGCCTACACGACCGGCATGGTGTTGTACGGCCTCGGCCGCTTGGGGTGCGACGGCCGCGACGCCGCGGTGGGGCGCGCCTGGCAATACCTGGTGGCGAACCAGGCCGCCGATGGCTCGTGGCCGCAAGGCCTGAAGGTGATCAGCGCCAATAAGAAGGAAGACACCAAGCTCGGCGACGCCGTCTACACCTACTGGGCCAGCACCTGGGCCGCGATTGGGATGCTCGAGACCTTGCCGCGGTAGCTAGACGCCGAATCGTCCTTCGGCGATCAACCCCTCGCGGAATTCAAGTCGGCGCCGCGCATTGAATTGCAACAGTTGGGCGGTCGCCCGTCCGGTCGGCGTCAATCCGGTGATCGCCGCTCCCTGTAACGCAAAATGCGCGCGCCATTGATCACGGCGCGGATGAAATAGCACAATAATGTCGCCGGTCGTTGGATCGACGCTGCTCAGATTCGGCCCTTTGTGCAGATTGCAGCGATGGCACGCGAGGGCCAAGTTATCGGGTTCATCGATGCCCGGCGGCGCGTGCTGTTGGGCCAAAATATGCTCGACGTGAAACCGCGCTTCGTCGGCGTCTTGAGGAAGCAGGCAATACTCGCAGCGGTTGCCCGCTCTTTGCCGCACCAGCTCTCGTGTCGCCGCGTCGATCATGACGCCTGACGCCGCAACGCGGCACGGGCTTTCATCTTGAATATGGCGATGAGGTCCAGCCCCTCGACATATTCGGCGTATTCCTCGCGCTCTTCCGGCATCAACGTCCCTTGATTGGCTTTTTCCGCCAAGGCGTCGAGTCGCGCCTGCAATTGCGCATCGAGACGCAAATCGACTATCTGCCGTGCCGTGTCAGGCGGCAGAATTTGCGTCACCGGCTCAAGGAATCGATCGAGGATACTGGTCATGTTCATCGCTTCATTCTAACCCTCACTTCGAGCGATGCGATACCGGTTTTGTCGGAACTTTGCGTCTAGCGTCCCTTAATCAATGCCGCGTCGCCGGGTTCAAAGGTCGCTGGCTCTGGCGTGTCGGTCGTGATCTTTTTCCAGCTCTCGCCGTTTTCGCGGAACGCGCGCCAGTCGGTCGCGCGGTAGGTGATGTTCAACTCGGGCGTCTCGATCGGCTTGCCTTGGGCGTGCGACTGGACTGCGGCCGCCAAGGCGCCGGTGGTTAGCAACGTCCGCTCGGCCGGATAGGGCTCCTGGCCCGTCACGAACAGATGTTGAATCGCGTGGGACAACGCTCGAAACAGACAGCGGTTTCCCCACGGGCCGTTGTACATTGCCGTGGCTCGCGGCTCCTGCTCGCCGCGCAACTGACAGGCGAAATCCCACCGGCTGGAACTGCTGCCCACTTTGATCACCGCGCCGCGCAGGCCGTCGGCGTAGTTGATCAACATAGCATGGTCGATCCGTTGATCTTCGCAACCGGGCTGACCGTCGCCACCTTTTCGTCCGGTTTGCTGGTCGGCGTCGCGATGGGCGCGCATGGCGGCACGGAACATCGCTAGCCACCAGGGGGATTCCTCGTCGCCACGAAGCATGTCGGGCCGAAACAGTCCCTTCCGTTCGACAACTTCCACGCTGCGAATGCCGGTTTCGCCGCCGCGCCGGGCTTCGACGAACGATTGCAACAGTTCCAGCCCATGAAAGCCGTACGCTTCGAGCGGCCCACCGTGGACGGCAATGGCCGTTTCGATCTCGGCGTCGCGAGGCAATTCAAGTGCGGGCAGCCGCTGGGCCAGCGGCACCGAGCTGCCCAACAGCAACGGCATCTGGTTCGCCCGGGCCGTGTCGAACATCTCGCGGGCCCAGTCCCAGCGGTACGACAGATGTTTGTCATTGAACAGCGGCACGAATCGGTTCGACCGGCGCATGACCGCGACCGCCTGGTCGAAGAATTGCTTCCGCGGATACATCCGCACGCCGTGCTCGTTGAGCGGATAGTCGCCATGCTCGCCGATCAACAACACCGCGTCGACCGCCAATTCGCGCCCGCCGCAACACAGCGCCTGGTCAATTGTCGTGTACAGCGGCACGTTGAACCGCGCTGACACGTCCCGGGCCATGTCGCCATCGGGGAATTGATCGGCATAGAACGAGACGACGTCGCAGCCCGGGTCGACCAACTCGCCGCAAAACAAGTACGGCTTGAAGAAGCTTTCCAGGATGTTGTAGGCGTGCGAGCGTAATCGCAGCTCGGTGAAGAGCGCCGCTACGCGCGGGCGACGCTTTCCGGTCGATTGCGCAAAAGCAAGCGAAGGACCAAGCATTGCGCCGGCCGCCGCGCCGGCCAGCCAATCACGCCGCGAAATGTCAGTACCAGGTCGAGCCACTACGTCGCTTTCCTCGATCGGCATACGCAACAGGGAGTTGCACTAGGTGTCGTAATCACCATCCCAGGGCGCGAAGAACGCGAGGTCGTTCGGCAGCAGATGGACACTCTCGTACTCTTCGTCGGGCTCTGACGCATCGACCAGGCCAAAGGTGTGGCCATGAATCTCAACGCTGAAAAGCCGAATTTCGACGTCGCGGTGCTCGACCTTGCCCAAGGCGGCGATGAGTTCCTTGAGTCGAGCTTGAGCTTTTTCAACGACCGCAGCTTCGCCATCGGCGGTTGTTCCCGCAAACCAAGCCTTGGTTGTTTCGTGTTCACCGTCAGCGTCAAAGGCATGCAAGACGGCATACCATCTTTTGTGATTCGGCCAATCGACGGGCGGAGGCGTGGGAAGCGTAGCGGTTACGAAGGCCATAAACTGCTGGCCGTCGCTAAACGTCCCGATTTGGTCGGTGTGATAGTCAGGCTCGTATTTGATCCTGATTTTTTCAGGGATCGTCACGTTCTCATGGCCCTAATTAAGTCAGCAGGGGGTAGTCGCCCGTTAGAGCCTCGCCCGCGCCATTTCCGAGGGGGTGAATCCCCTGGCCTCGACGACGCGACGTTCGTCAGCGAAGTGCCGGAGCTTACGGCGAGCCAAGCGTGTCCAACAGCGCCTGGGCTTCTTTTCCCAGCGCATTGCCCGCCATGTCGTTGACCACCTTGGTTAGCGCGGTGGCAGCCTGCTTCTTGTTGGCGGGCTTGCCCAGCGCGATCTGCTTCTTGGCCAGATCGATCTGCTTGCGGGCCGCGATGGCCGCCTTGATTTCCGCCGACGCGGCGAGTTCCTTCTTTTGCGTCGGCACTTCCGGGGGCAGGTCGAAGCCTTTGTAATCCTCGGTTAGCTTGTTGTAGATCACATAGGCGTCCCACTTCTTGCCGTCGTCGCTGGCCTTCTTGGCCTCTTCGGCCAGCTTCTCAATCGTGTTCTGCACGATCGCTTTCAGATTCTCGGCCGAGGATTTCTCCTCCTGCTTGCGCGAGGTGAGCGCCTTCTTGATGACCAGCGCCGCCTTCGATGGGTCGCCAAACTCAATCGCGAACCAGGCCGGCTTCAAGCCCTCGGGCACGGTGGCCGGGTCGAGCTTCCACTTGGCGCCGGCGCCGGCCGAAGTGGCCGTGCGAGCCAGATCGCGATAGTCGCCGCGCCCCACGGTCCCATCGGCTTTAATGTACATCACCTGCGTGGCGTTGTCGGCCGCAATCGTCCCCACGCCATAGGCCGCTTCGAGCGCTCGATCCTGATCGGCGATCATCGGCCAGGGAATGCTGAACTGCTGGGCGTAGCTTTGGACCACTTGCGCGGGGACGCCTGGCACGATGCCGATGAACAGCACCGGCTTCCCTTCCGATTCCTTGGCGGTGTCGAGCACCTTGGGCCAGGCCTTTTGATTCCCCTGGTCCGCGGCGTGGAAAAAGTACATGACGATTCCCTTGCCCGCGACGGCTTCCAGCGACAGGGGCATCGAATTGACCCAGGCGCTGGGCGCTTGCGGGAACTCGGGCGCGCGATTGCCGATGACCGAGGTCGTGTCGGCCGCCGCAGCCGCGCCGCCGGCCGCCGGGGCCTGTGCCGAAACGAGGGTGGCCCACAAACAGCAGCCGACAATGCTCAATCCGCCGCAGATCACTTGCCGCATGGCGACGCGCTCCCGTAATCGAGTCCTGCACCGATGTGTCATTCGCCCCAACAGCCGCAGACCAGCGGCGCTGGCGTCATTGTGGGTTGCCGCCGAGGCGATTGCAAGAACGTGGAGCAGGTTGTTCGTCTTGCCGCTCAGTTCTTCGAGCGAGCTTCCATCAACCCTTCTCCCGCCGGGAGAAGGTGGCCGAAGGCCGGATGAGGGTCCACTCACCACTTCAAATCGCGTCAGCCTGAGGCGCGACCCTCATCCGGTTCGCTTACGCTCACCACCTTCTCCCCGGGGGAGAAGGGTTGCGATGGACGCCGCTTTGTCATTGCAAAGGACAGCCCGTCAATGAAACGCAGCGAAATCTTTGCCTAGCATCGCGGCCGCGAGCTTCAGCTTCAGTATCTCGTCGGTTCCTTCATAGATGCGGCAGACGCGCACGTCTTGCCAGTGGCGGCCGACGCGATACAGCTCGCTCCAGCCGCGTCCGCCAAAGACTTGCACCGCCCGGTCGGCCGCGTCACAGGCCGCTCGCGCCGCGATCAGCTTGGCCTCGGCCACGATCAGGTCGGCTTGCTCTTGCAGTTCCTTGTTGTCGGGCTGTTCGTCCGCGGCTTGCTTGGCGGCGGCGGCTTGGGCCACGACGGCGCGGCTGATCGTCTGGGCCACGTGAATCTCGGCCAGGTGTTCTTGCACCAGTTGATGCTTGCCAATCGGCTTGCCGTGCTGCTGTCGCTGGCGGCTGTAGTTGAGCGCCTCTTCCAGGCAATCTTCAATCACGCCCACACAGCCCGACGCCACGCTCAAGCGTCCGGACACCAGCGTCTTCATGGCGACTCGAAAGCCTTCTCCTTCTTGTCCTAGCAAGTTCGCCGCCGGCACCGGGTGATCGTCCATCTGGAACATGCCGGTGTTCGCCGTGTACATGCCGCACTTGGCCGGCAGGTCTTCGCTCTCGAACGTCGCGCCGCTGGTGTCGACGACAAAGGCGCTCATTCGCCGCTCGGCCCCGCTGGTCCCTTCGGGATAGCCAAACACGATCACCGCGTCGGCCACGGCCCCATTGCTGATCAGATACTTCACGCCCGAGATGCGGAAGCCGTCCTTCTCGCGCCGGTAAGTTGTGGTCATCTCCAAGGGGTTCGAGCCGGCGTCCGGTTCGGTCAGGCCGAAGGCCATCACGCACTTTCCTTGCACCGATGGCGGGAGGTAACGCTGCTTGGTCTCGGCGCTGCCGAATTTCCAGACCGGATACTGGCCGATCGACGTGTGCCCCGAAAAGAACGTCCGCACGCCCGTCCCTTCGCGGCCAATGCGCGCCAGACACAGGGCGTAGGTCTCGGCGTCCGCGCCGCGGCCACCGTATTCCGTGGGAATCGGCATACCCAGCAGGTTGAACTTCGCCGCCGTGGCCACCAGTTGATCGTTCCGCCGGTGCTCCAGGTAGCACAGCTCTTCGTGCGGGCGCAGTTGTTGGCAAAACGTGTCGACATCGGCCAACAGGGCGTTGCGTTGAATCGGATTCATCCTTTAACCCTTCGTCGCCAGAATTTTGTGGAAGCTAAGCCTACGCCGGTCGCTCCAACAGCCGTTGCAAGTGCAACGACACACACTCGGCCAGCTTGTTCACATTGTATCCCCCTTCCAACAGCGAGACGACGCGGCCACCGGCGTGGGCGTCGGCCACGTCCAGGACCACATCGGTCAGCTTGATGAAATCTTCGCTTTCCAAGCCGAGCGAACCGATCGGATCGGCCCGATGGGCGTCGAAGCCGGCGCTAATGATTACCAGCTCGGGCTTCACGCGCGCGGCAAAGTCGCCGAGCGCCGAGGCGAACTTAGCCTGGAAGTCAGTGCGCGAAACTCCCATCTCGGTCGGCAAGTTGCAAATCATTCCCTGCCCGCGCCCCGAGCCGGTTTCCTCGGCGCGGCCGGTGCCGGGATAAAACGGCCAGCGATGGATCGATAGAAATCCCACCCGGCCGTCGGTCCAAAAGGCGTCTTGCGTCCCGTTGCCGTGGTGGACATCCCAATCGACGATCAACACGCGGTTCAGTTTCTGCTCGGCCAGGGCCGCATGGGCCGCGAGGGCCGCATTGCTGAACAGACAAAACCCCATCGCGTCGTCGCGCAAGGCATGATGTCCCGGTGGCCGAACCAGGCAGAGGGCCCGCCGGTCGTCGCCGGTCAGCACGCGCGTCGTGGCGTCGATGGCCGCGCCGGCCGCGCGCGTGGCGGCGGCGTACGATTGGCGGCTGACCATCGTATCGGCCTCAATGCGGCCGCCACCTTTTTCGGCAAACGCGCGGACCTGGTCGATGTAGTCGCGCGCGTGGGCCCGGGCCAATTGGTCGACCGTGGCCGACTGCCACTCGGGCTTCTGGCAGCGCGCGGCCAAGCCGTCGGTGTCGAGCCGGGCCGTGATGGCTTCGAGCCGAGCGCGACACTCGGGATGCTGGCCGGTGTCGTGCTCCAAAAAGATCGGATCGGTGTACAGCAGCGTCATGGCGTCGGCCGGCCGTCAGGCGGCGGTGGTAGGGTCCAGGTGCGCCCCTGAAGATAGCGTCTCGGGCCAAGGGATTGAGCAGCAATTTGCGGATCGGCGCTAGCGACTCATCGAATAACCACCGCCACGACGCTCGCTGGGCATTTGTATTTCTTGTAGGGTGCATTCCATGCACCTTAGCTGCGGATGGCAGGCCGGAAAGCAAAGAGAATTGGCCTGTGCGGGCCTAAGTTAAGCCCCAATGTCTTCTCACTGTGAGCGTCGGTATAAGGTGCATGGAATGCACCCTACGAACTACAAAACGCCCTTTCGCTGCTCCGCGCGAAACCCTGGGAACCTGACGCTAGCAGTTGGCGTCAAACAGGTTAGAACACCCGCCGGGGAGTCATGCCGGCGGGCGATTTCCGCCTCAGGCAGCGGTTTTGCCGCTGGGCTCGCGCCAGGCAGGCCGGCGCGGGCTTGAAATCGCCGCCAGAGAGTATTGGGAGTTGAGCGCTGCCCCGACTATAATTCTTGATACTGGATTTCCGCTAAGCATCGACAGGGGTTGAAGATGTTGCCGCACCGTTGGCCGTGGCGGCACATCGAGCCCTCTGCGCGTTCGCCCGCTTGTCACGCTACCTTTCGATAGGACGCTAGGTTCATGAATTGGTCGCACTCTGCGCCGCGCTGGAATTGTCGCCGCTCGCTGCTGGCTGCATTGGCGATGGTTGGCTTCCTGGCTTCAACTGCCGTGGCGGTGGCCGAGGACTACAAGGAATTCCGCCCGCCCGATTTGATTAGTGCGTCCGAATTCAAAGTTTTGCGTGGCCGCGTCCAAGGCTATCTGCGCGCCGGCATCTTTACGGAGCCACAACAGGAAATCGAGTTCACCAAGTATTACACCTACGGCGTCGCCCAAATGACGTGGGTGGAGAATATCGGCAACTTGCCGTTGATGCGCGCGGTCTTGAAGTTTCGCCAGGATTTGGCGATCTCCGGGCGTCAGGCGCCGGACATGACGTTGCACGAAAAGCTGAATAAGTTGCTCCTCGATGGTTGCTGGTTGTTTTCCAACGATCCGGGCTATCACCCGGCGGTGCGCGTCAACTTCATGCTCATCCTGGGCATGTTGGACCAGACCGAGCCCGATGCTGGCGGCCAGAACGGCGTGCCGCTGCAAGCGGCGCTCGAAAAGCTGCAAGCCGCCGCGGCCGACGCCAAGTTGAGCCCCGAGGTGCGGATCGCGGCTTTGGTTGGCATTCGCCGCCACGCCACGATGAACATGACAGCCAAAGGGCGAACCGACACGATCAAGCTCTTGACCAGCGACCTGAAGTGCGACGACGCGGTGGGCACCTTTTGGATGCGCCGCACGGCGGTCGAAGCGATGGGGATCATGGCCGAGAAGAAATGGTCCGACGCCAACAAGCCCGAGGTGGCCCGCGCGGCGGTGTCGCTGTTGAACGATTCGGAGGCGTCGCTGTTCGCGCGCTGCGAGGCGCTCAGGACGATTGGCTGTCTGGAAAAAGGGGCCTTTGCCGCGACCAACGCCGGCCAGGTGTTGTTGAGCGCCAGCAAGCTGACGGTCGACATCTGCAAGAGCACCGAGGATCCCGAGAAGCGGTTCATGAACTCGCCAGAGAATCCGCAAACCAAGCCGGTCGACGTGTTGGCCGCGCAGTTCTATTGTATTCACACGGGCTTGAAGGGGGTCGACGCGAACTCGGGGCTCTTCTCGGCCGCCAACAACGAGACCAAGCAGATCGTCAACGATCTGGACGGCAAGGTCACCAAGATGGTCGAGATCGCTTCGAACACCCGGAAGAACATCGACGACAAGTTGAACGATCTCCGCAAGGAAGGAACCGATCTCGAGCAGTGGATCAAGAGCAAGGTACCCGGCGGCGCGCAAGTGGCCGCCGGCGGCCGCTAAGCACGTCCACTGATTTTATTAGCACGCGCCCCCGGCAAAAGGATTTGCCATGCGACGGGAAAATGGATTCGAGCCGCGTCACTGTTTCGCCACTCTGGCGATCGCGGTTTTGGTTTGCGCCGCCGGTTGCCGGCCGTTCTCGACCGATTTTTGGTCGACGCGCTGGCCCTTGCAGACCGGCGAAAAGGCCCCGGCCGACGGCGACAAGAAAGACGGTTCGTCTGAAGCACAAGATGCGGCCGCGCTGGCCGACCGGCTGGCCAACGATGCCTGGGTGTTGACGCTTCCTGACCCGCTGCGCGGCGCGCCCCGCTGGCGCTGGCGCAATCAGGCCATCGAAATCGTCGAATCGCCCGCGCCGCCGACACCCGATCAACTAGCGCCGCTGCTCAAGGATCGCCGGATGATGGTCGCCACCAACGCGGCCATCATGCTGGCCCGCCAGGGGGACGACGCCGGGCGTGAGGTTCTGTTGCGGACGACGCGGGCCGCCGAGTTGCGATTGCCCTTGCGGCGCGCCGCGGCCGAAGCGCTGGCCGCGATCGCGGGCCCCAAAGCCGTCGAGGATCTAACTGGCCTGATCGATGCGCTGGGGAACGAGGCCGAGATGGTGGCCACGGCCTACGCGCCCGAGTTGCACGCCGACTTGCTGCGGTTGCTGGCCGAGCACGCCAGTCCCGCGGGCAATCCGCGCTACCAGCGGGCGCTGAACAGTCGCTCGGCCGACGTGCGCCGCGCGGCGGTCGCCGCCTGGCAACGCGAAACCAAGGCCGAGTTGCCGCTGGAAGTCATGGACCACCGCAGCGATCCCGACACGGGCGTCCGCTGTGAAGCGATTCGCACGATTGCCGCCCGCCGGCCGAACGGCGCTTATGACGCCATTGAAAGCATGCTCCACGATCACCACCTGGACGTGCGCGTGGTGGCCATCGGCGCGCTGGCCGAGACCGGCGATCCCCGGGCGCTCAAGGCGCTCGAAGCCGAGCGGCAACGCGAAGGTGAGGAGCTGCGCGCGGCCGCCACGAAGGGGCTGTTGAAGCTACAACCCGAGCAGACCTTGCCGCTGGCCCTGGCCGACAAGTCGTGGCGCGTGCGCAGCGTGGTGGCCGACGCACTGGCCCAGTTGCCTGACCGGAACGGGCGTCACGCGGCCGAGCAGTTGTTGCTGGATCGTAGCCTGGAAGTCCAGCGGCGCGTGGTGGCGTCGCTTGATGCCTGGCCGCTGGCGTCGGCGGGGCCGCTGTTGTTGATGGCTTACGAGCAATCGGCCTATGGCACGCGCCAGGCCGCGACCGACCAGTTGCGCCGCCGCTGGCCAGCCGCCGAACAGCTTTCGGCCGACGCGCCGCAAGAACGCCGCGTGACGGTGTTGGCCGAGTTGCGAAAGCAGTGGAGCGAGGAGTTCGGCCAGGTCGATCGCGGCGCCTTAGCTGAAACCACGCCGCCGCCGGTCGAAGCAGCCCGCCCCGAGTTGGCCGAGCGCCTGGATCGCGACCTGCAGCGGCTCGAACATGACACATCGGCCGTCGGCACTCGCCGCGTGCTCGACGAGTTGCGCAAGCTGGGGCCTGAGCTGTTATCGGCCTGTGACCAGTGGACGGTCGAGCACGAGCGGGCGTTGCCGGCCTCGATGTACGTCGAAGTCTTGAAAGACCGCGCGGCCGAGTTCGCGGCGCTCGTCAATCTGGCCAGTCAGCAAGTCACTCAACGGCGCGACGGGGCCCAGCAGTTGGCTCGCGTGGCGTCCGGCGCGGCGCTGCGCGATTGCACCAACGCGCGGATGTTGGAGTTGGGGCGCGGCGAGCAGGACGCGCTGGTTTGTCGCGCGCTGTTGTTGACCGCTTCGTATCGCGCCGGCCCGGCGGGAGAGCAACTGGCCTATGCGTACATGTCCCATCCGGCCGCGGAAGTTCGGCACGGGGCGTGCGAACTGCTGTCGGCCCACGCTCGGCCCGGTCACGCGACGGTGCTGTTGCCGGCCCTGGATGATGACAACGCCTGGGTGGTGCGCGGGGCGGTCCGTGCGTTGGGACAGCCGGGGATGCGAACCGATCCGCGGAAGCTGGAGCCGTTGCTGGTGTCGCCGGACAAGACGTTGCGAATCGACGTGGCGACCGCGCTGGCCCGGCTTGGCGCGCCGTCGGGGGTGCTGGCCTTGGAGCGGCTGGCGGCCGATAACGACATGGACATCCGCCGGCAAGCGGCCGCCGCGATGGGCACGGTCGGCGGCGAGCAGTTCACGTCGACGCTGGTGCGGATGCTCGACGATACGATCGGCGTGCGCAGCGCCGCGCTCGAAGCCTTGCCACGCGTGGTGGGTAGCGACGTCGCCAAGGCCGACGGGGGCGCGATAGCGCCCGACGTGGCGCAGCGGACGCGCCTGTGGCGTGAATGGTGGCAGCGGCAAAGCGCGACCCGCGTGCCGTAATCTCGCCGCGGCATTCAGGGCGAATCGCGGCAAGGACGTAGCGGAGTCGACCGCCACAACCTGACGGGCACGCCGCCGCATTGTAATGTCAAAGCGGTAGGTGGCCGATTCGGTTATACTGCCGGCCCGTGAATTCACTGGTCGAACGGTGACCCTGAATGAAGTCGAACGCCGCCGCGCCCCGTCGCGGCAAGCAGGCCCTGTTCTGGATCGTGTTGCACTCGGCGACGGCGCTATTGGCGCTGTTGACGTTGCTGGCGTTCGCGGCCCGCTGGTCGTGGCACCTTGAATTGCTGTGTCACTTCCGCGCCCAGTTCGCCTTGTGCGCGGGGTTGGCGCTGGTGGTCTATCTATTGGGTCGCCGGTTCTTCGCCGCCGAGTGTACCGTGGTGTTGTTCGCGTACTTGCTGTGGGGGCTGCTGCCCTATTGGCTGCCGTTTCCTCGCCCGGTCGAGGTCGATGCGAACGATCCGCTGGGCAAGAGGTTGTCGCCGCCCGTCAGGCTCGTGTCGTTCAATGTCTACGTTTACAACGATCGATATGAAGAGGCGGTCAAGTACATCGAATCAATCGAGCCGGACCTGGTCGCGTTTTACGAAGTGACGCATGCGTGGGCGAATGGGCTCGAACCGCTGCGCGCCAAATACCCGCATGTTTACTCGTATCCCGACGAGGGGAGCTTTGGGCTGCAGGTGATGAGTCGCCAGCCGCTGGAAGACGCGCGTTTGGAAAAACCTCTTGGTGTCGACGGCGCGGTGTTCACGGCGCGCATGCCACTGGACGACGGCCAGCGATTGGCGCTGGTCGTCGCGCATCCACCACCGCCGACCGATGCTGGCCTGGCTCACATTCGCAAAGTGACGCTCAAGTACCTGGCTAGGCGAGTGAATGAATCACCCGGGCCACTGGCTTTGATTGGCGATCTGAATTGCACGCCGTGGTCACCTCTGTTTAGCGACCTGTGCAGGGATGGAGAGCTTGGCGACGCTCGGCGATCGTTCGGCCTGCAGCCGACGTGGCCCATGTGGCTGCCAATCTACTTTCGACTTCCCATCGACCATTGCTTGTTGCGCGGTCGCATTCGCGTGGTGAGCAACGAATTGGGGCGGGAGTGCGGTTCAGATCATCGCCCGATCATTGTCGAATTGAGCGTCCTGCCGCCGATTCAATGAAGGGTGCTTATGCGGAGGTGTTGAATCATTCAACTCGACGCGCAACAAAAACCCCCAACTAATGTCGGGGGTTTTGTGGTTTTCGCAACCGAGGATCGCGCCGCGGCGCGATCACGTTTATTCCGGGAACAGCTTCGTCGACAGGTAACGCTCGCCGATGTCCGGCAGCACCACGACGATCAGCTTGCCCGAGTTCTCGGGCTTGCGGGCGATTTGTAGCGCGGCCCAGGCGGCGGCGCCGCAACTGATGCCGCACATCAACCCTTCGAGCTTGGCCAACTGGCGGGCCGTTTCCATGGCGTCGTCGTCGGTTACCTGAATGACTTCGTCAATGATATCGACGTTCAGCACGCCCGGGATGAACCCGGCGCCGAGCCCCTGGATGGTATGGCGCCCTGGCTTCAGCGGCTCGCCCGCCTTCTTTTGCGTGATCACCGGGCTGTTGGCCGGTTCGACGGCGACGCACTTCACGCCCGGCTTGCGGCGTTTGAGCACTTCGCCGACGCCGGTAATGGTGCCGCCGGTGCCGACGCCCGACACGAAGAAATCGACCTGGCCGGCCGTGTCGCGCCAGATTTCCTCGGCCGTCGTCTTGCGATGAACCTCGGGGTTGGCCGGGTTGTTGAACTGTTGCGGCATGAAGTAGTTTTTGTTCTGCGCGACCAGTTCGTCAGCCTTGCGCATCGCGCCGGGCATCCCTTCGGCCGCCGGAGTCAGGATCAGTTCGGCGCCCAGCGCCTTTAACAGGCGGCGACGTTCGAGGCTCATGCTCTCGGGCATGGTCACGGCCAGCTTATAGCCGCGCGCCGCGCAGACATACGCCAGCCCGATGCCGGTGTTGCCGCTGGTTGGTTCAATGATGACGGTGTCGCTCTTGATTTTGCCATCGCGCTCGGCGGCGTCGATCATCGCCCGGGCAATGCGATCCTTAACGCTCCACAGCGGGTTCAAATTCTCGATCTTGGCCGCGATGGTCGCTTGGCAGCCTTGGGCAATACGGTTCAGTTTGACCAGCGGCGTGTTGCCGATGCACTGAGTGATGTCATCCCGAATTCCGGCGGGTGCGGCAGCCGTGGCCATGGCATTCCTCACAAAGTTGACGGAAAAAGTAACGATGCTGCTGTAACAGCGGGAGTATAACTGACCGAGAAAATCAGGGTCAACACCAACGCGCGCGGCAAAGCACGGGAAAAACCGCGACTTTTGCCACGCGGGGGGCGTGTGGGTTCACCACCGCGGAGGGGCGATTTACAATGGTGTATTTGACCCACGCCCTGGTTGCCTGCCTGCTCCGTGGTGAAGTCGCTCCTCCCCGGCCGCGCTACTAACTTTGGACGCGATTATGAATCGAGTTCTCCTGATTGCTGGTCGCGGCGCGTTTGCTGCCGCTGTGTTTGTCCTGGCGGTCGCTTTAGTCCAGCCAACCAGCGCCGCCGAGCCGCTGGCTGGCGCGCTCGGGGCGTTGCAACAGGTCGGCCGCGAAGGGGCGGGCAATGTGGCGGCGACCGCGGCTTGGTCCCAGGTGGCGGCGGCCACGCCGGCCGAGTTGCCGACGATTCTAGCGGCGCTCGACAAGGCCGGCCCCGTGGGGGCGAACTACTTGCGCGCGGCGGTCGATGCGATTGCCGAGCGGTCGTTGCAGCAAGGGCAACCGTTACCGCACGACGCCTTGGAAAAGTATGTCCTCACGACGACGCATGGCCCGCGCTCGCGCCGGCTGGCTTTCGAGTGGCTCGGCAAGATTGACCCGACGGCGGGGGATCGCTTGATTCCTGGTTTTCTCGACGACCCCAGCTTGGAGTTGCGCCGCGACGCGGTCGCCCGGGCGATTGCCGAGGGAACCCAGCAGATCGAAGCGGCTCAGGAAGACGAGTTGGCGCGACAGTCCGGCGTGTCGAAATTGGAAAAGGCGTTCGCCGCGGCCCGCGACTTGGATCAGATCGCGGCGCTCGATAAGAAGCTGGGGGAACTCAAAGTCAAAGTTGATTTGCCCAAGCACTTTGGTTTTGTCATGAACTGGCGCCTGATCGGGCCGTTCGACAACCGGAACGGCGTCGGCTTTGACGTGGCCTATCCGCCCGAGAAGGAAATCGACTTCGCCGCCAAGTACCAGGGCAAGGCAGGTGACATCGGCTGGGTCGAGCACGCGTCGGCCGACCGTCACGGCAAGTTCGACTTGAACACCATGCTGGGCAAGGATATGGGCTGCGTCGCTTACGCGGCGGTCGAGTTCCATGCCCCGGCCGAGCGCGACATTGACATTCGGCTAGGCTGCATTTGTGCCTGCAAATATTGGCTCAACGGGACGCTGCTGGGGACGCACCATATTTACCACGCGGGCTCGTCGATCGATCAATACCAGGCCCGGGCGCGACTGAAGTCGGGTCGCAACGTGATCCTGGTGAAAATCTGCCAGAACGAGCAGACTGAAAAATGGGCGCAGGACTGGGAGTTCCAGTTGCGCGTTTGCGATGCCATCGGGACGGCCGTTCTATCGTCGAAAACATCCAACCCAGCGGCCCACGTCAAGCGAGCGAAGCATGAGACTCAACAAGCTCGAAACTAGCCATCGGGCGCAACTGGCTTGGTTCGGCGCGCTGCTGGTGGCGCTGGGAGCCGCCTGCGGCGCCGACTGGACCGAGTTTCGCGGTCCGCGCTCGGCGAGCATCGCCCAGGACAGCCGGCCACCACTTGAGTGGGACGCTGAAACCGGTAAGAACATAGCATGGAAATCGCCATTGGTGGGGCGCGGCGTGTGCGGGCCGATCGTCGTCGCTGGTCGCGTGTTCGTCACGGCCTCGAGCGGCGCGGGGCAGAATCTGCTGCATGTCTTCTGCTTCGACGCCGAAAGCGGCAAGCAGCGCTGGCATCGCGAGTTTTGGGCCACCGGGCGCACCCATTGCCATCCGACCAGCGCCGTGGCCGCGCCCACTCCGGCCAGCGACGGCAAATACGTCTATGCCTTCTACTCGTCGAACGATCTGGCCTGCCTCGACCTGGACGGGAATCTGATCTGGTATCGGGGGCTGACCTACGATTTTCCCGACGCGGCCAATGATGTGGGTATGTCGAGTTCGCCGGTCATCTCGGGCGAGTTGGTGATCGTTCAGCTTGAATGCCAGGGAGATTCGTTCGTGGCCGGCATCGAGCGCGCCACCGGCGAGACGCGCTGGCGAATCGAACGGCCCAAGGTCGCCAACTGGTGCTCGCCGACGATCGCGCCGGCCTACCAAGGGGAGCGCGAACTGCTGATCTTGCAGGATCCACAGGGTTGCTCGGCCCACGACCCGGCGACGGGACAGTTGTTGTGGGGCTATGACAAGGAGTGCGGCGGCATTCCTTCGCCGCTGGGGCATGATGACATCATTCTGGTCGCGTCGGGTGGCCTGACGGCGCTGAAGCGCCAGCCCGAAACCAGTTCGGCCGAGGTGCTGTGGAAGCAGAGCAAGCTCGAACCTGGCAACGCCAGCCCCGTGGTGATCGGCGACAAGGTCTATACATTGAACCGGGCCGGCGCGATGAGCTGCGGGCTGTTGGCCGACGGCGAAGTGGCCTGGCGGCAGCGCGTGCGCGGCACCTTTTGGACGACGCCCGTTTTTGCCGGTGGCCATTTATACTGTGTCAACCAAGACGGCTTGACGAGCGTGGTGCGGATCGGCGATGAAAAGGGCGAAGTGGTCCAGGAGAACAAACTGGGCGAAGCGGTGCTCGGCTCGCCGGCGGTCTCGGGCAACGCAATATTCATTCGCACCGACGCTCACTTGTGGAAACTGGCCGGCCCACGGGAGACGCAGTGACCGAGACGATTCAGATTCAGCCCGCTGGCCCGTTGCGGGCCACGATTCGACCTCCCGGCTCGAAAAGCATCACCAACCGCGCGCTTGTCTGCGCCGCGCTGGCCGAAGGAACGTCCGTTCTATCCGGCGCGTTGGCCAGTGACGACACGCGGGTCATGCTCGACTCGTTGGCGGCTTTGGGCATTCCAGTGACCGAAGACGCGCGACAGCGAACGCTGCGCGTGGCCGGCTGTGGCGGCAAGATTCCGGCCGCCAACGCCGAGTTGTTCGTCGGCAACAGCGGCACGACGATGCGGTTTCTGACGGCGCTGGTTGCGGCGGGGCACGGGCGGTATCGCCTGGACGGCGTGAAGCGGATGCGCGAGCGGCCGATCGGCGATCTGCTGGCCACGTTACAACAACTGGGAGTCGATGTCAGCAGCGAAACGGCCAACGATTGCCCGCCAGTGCTGGTCAACGCCCGCGGCTTGCCGGGCGGCCTGGCCTCGATTCGCGGCAATATCTCGAGCCAGTTTCTCAGCGGTCTGTTGATGGCCGCGCCGTATGCCGAGCGCGAAGTGCAACTGGCGGTCGAGGGCGTGCTGGTTTCACAGCCCTACGTCGAGATGACCTTGGCGGTAATGCGCTCGTTCGGCGTTGATGTGCCGCGGGCCGAACCGGCCTTGTCCCGATTCGATGTGCCGCGTGGCAAATACCGCGGCATGAATTACGCGATCGAGCCCGACGCTTCGGCGGCGAGCTATTTCTTCGCCGCGGCCGCGATTGCCGGCGGCACGGTGACGGTGTCGGGGCTGTCGGCGCAAAGCCTGCAAGGGGACGTGGCGCTGGTCGACGTCTTGGAACAGATGGGCTGTCGGGTCGAGCGCCGCGCCCACGAGATTGCCGTCATCGGTGGGTCATTGCGCGGCGTGACGGTGAACATGAACGCCATCAGCGACACGGTCCAGACCTTGGCGGCCGTGGCCCTGTTCGCCGAGGGGCCGACCGTGATCACCGACGTCGAGCACATTCGCCACAAGGAGACCGACCGGCTGCATGCCGTGGCGGTCGAACTGCGCAAGTTCGGCGCCACGGTTGACGAGCGCCCGGATGGCTTGACGATCACGCCGGCCAAGCTGCACGGCTCGAGTCTTCGCGGCGCAGTGATCGACACCTACGACGATCACCGAATGGCGATGAGCATGTCGCTCGTCGGGTTGAAAGTACCAGGCGTCGTGATTCGCGATCCGGCGTGCGTGAACAAGACGTACCCGGAGTTTTTCCGCGACCTGGCGCTGGTCAGCTCGTGGCAATGACGAATGACGAAATCCGAATGACGAAGGAGACAAGTCGCTATGTTATTGGCGATTGCTCTTCGGAAGGGTTCCAGCGCCACTTGCAATGAACACCCCTCCCTTTCAGGGAGGGGCAGGGGGAGGGTAACGGCGCCGCGGGCCAATCGATATTCCTCGCAGGCTGCGTCTTTGCTGAATGTCCGTTGGCCTGCCGCGCGTTTACCCTCACCCGCTTCGCTGCGCTCGCGACCTCTCCCTTAGAGCGGTTCCATCATTGACGTAGCGGCGAAAACGCAACCGAGCAAAGACGGCAGTTCGTAAAACATAGAGCGGACACGCCCGCTAGCAGCGCTACAGTAATGGTGGACCCGCTCTAAAGGGAGAGGTGTGCCGGCTATGCCGGCGACGGGAGAGCAACAAAAAAGGCCGCCGGCAACTTGGAGTTGCCGGCGGCCATGCAAAACGCGCTGTCCTGGCCCCATCGGACCAGGCTCATTGACTCAACCGCTTACTTCGCGGCCGGCGGAGTCGTCGACGAAGCGGCCGGGGTGGCCGGCGTCGCCTTCTTCTCGTCGCTCGAAGACGACGTCCGCTTGGGCAACTCGCCACCCAGCATGACGAACATGTCTTCGGCTTCCTTGCGGTGCATGAACGGGCCGTTGCTCTCGACGGCCTGGCGCAGAATGCGCTTGGCGTCGTTCAGGTTATCGAGCCGTTGCAACACCTTGGCCAGATAGTAAGCCGTGTCGAGCGAAGCCTGGTTGTTCTGAACCGCGGCTTGCAGCAACTGGGCGGCTTCCTGGACGCGACCGACCTTGAAGTAGATCCAGCCCACGGTGGCTAGGGCTTCAGGGTTCTTCTGGTACTGACGAGCGTTCACTTCGGCCAATTGGGTGGCGCGGCTCCACCTGGTGTCGTCCTTCGACTCGATCAACGCCAACGCCAGGTTGTTGCTGGCGAAGAAGTCGCTGGGATTCTCCTGGTAGAGAGCTTCCAGTTCCTTGGCGGCGCCGTCATAGTCGTGCTGCAACAGCTTCAACAGCGCGGTCAAGCGCTTGAGGGCCGGCGACTTGGGATCGGCCTGGAACGCCTTCGAGGCGAACTCGGCGGCTTGGCTCAGGTGTTCGTTCCCCTGGCCCAGATACCATTGCGACACGGCGGCATAGATGCCCGACTTGGCCTTCTCATTCAGCTTGCTGTCGCTCTTGGCGGCGCTGACGGCCTGGTCCATGTACTTCTGCGCCATCTGGTCATAGTCCTTCGCGTCGCGCTCGTACTTGCTGGTGTCGCGCTCGGCGCGAACCTGGGTGGCCATTTGCGTGGCCAGCAAGCCCATTGAAATCAACGGGTGCTCGAGATTGCTGTCCAGGCCATAGGCTTCTTCCAGTGTCTTGACGACGTCGGTTTCGTTCTTGGGATCCTTGCCATCAATGTCGCGAAAGAACATGGCGCGGCCCAGACGCTGCTTGGCCTGAGCCATCTGGTTGTCGTCGTCCTTGGCGTTTTCGATCCACAGGCTGGCCATCTGGACGGCCTTCATCCACTCTTGCCGATTCTCGGCGACGCTGGTCATGCCCGAGTAAATCTGCCGCATCAAACGCTGGGCGTCCGGCGCCTTGGGGTCGGCGAACTTGGGGCTGACCAGTTCCGAGGCGTGGGTGTACTCAAGCTGCGCGTCGGTCAGTCGGCCTTCGCTCAGGGCGACGTTGCCCAACAGGATGTACACTTCCGGGGCGCTCGGCTCGTCCTTGGCCGCTTGTTCCAACGACTGGCGAGCCAGGGTCACCAATTGTTGCTGGTTGGCGGCGAACAGCAGCCGGGCCAGCATCACGCGGGCCGGCGGCAGCGACTTGTTGGCCTTGCGGGCGTCTTCCAGTTCGCTGAGGGTCTTGTCACCGTCGCCGCGTTGCAGGGCGTCGAAGGCGGCGCGCAGTCGCGCCACGTCCGGGCCCTTGTGCTTGGCGTCGAGACCGTAGATTTGCATCATCGCCTTCTGACGTTCGGCGGCTTCGTCCTTCTTGTCTTCCTGGGCGCTAGCGTTGGCGCCCAGCAAGCAGGCGGCGCTCAGCATCAAGCCCAGCGCGCCCAGGCGCCATTTGTTCCAACCAAATACGGACATGCGAAAGTACTCCTGAAAAATGAAACGAGCGTTGCGTACCCTGGTCACAAGCGATCGGTCGACGCCCAGCAGGCCCGGCCTTGCAGTTCCCCCCCTCGGAGGCTTATGCGGCACCGATCGCTCGGCAGATTTCACGACTGCCAGAACTCCTCCCTCTCGGACAGTGATTTCCTTCGGACAATTCAAACGTCACGGCGTTCACTCGCCGCGACGCAAAAAGTTGTACCGCTCCTCAGCCATTCGTTGTTCGGCTATTTGCGGTTTGTGTTGGTCGACAGCTCAATCTGCCGGGCCCGCTGTTCGTGCTGCTGGGCTTTGTCGACCATGTTCAATTCTTGGTAGATATGCGCGAACAGCCGTTGAAAGCTCACATCGTTCGTTTTGACGGAGCTCTTGGCCGCCACGTTCATGTCCATCAGCGCGTCCAGCCATTCGCGCCGCCGCGCCCGCAGCACCGCCCGAGCGTGGCTCAGGAACGGGTCGCGCGGCCAGGCCCGCAGCCCCAACTCAACCAGCGCGTTGGCCTGGGCGTCGCTCGCCGGCGGCTGATTGACATAGTGAATGGCCAACTCGGACATCAGCCGCGAGGAGCGTTCGTCCTGGAGCTTGGCCTTTTCCAGATAGGTGCGGGCCGATTCGTTGTAACCCCGGGCGTCGGCTTCGACCGCCAACAGCAAGCTGATCACGGAAGGAGACAAGTTGGCCGACGAGGCGTCGCGAATCAGGCCGCGAACCATTTCGCCGTCGGGTCCGTCCGCAGTCAGGCCGTTGATCAAGTAGCGCAGCAACAGCGGATTGAACGGATCGTACTTGAACGACTGGAGCAGCAGTTCTTTCTCACGCTGGCGATTGCTGCGGGACTGGGCTCGGGTGGCGTCGGCCCAACTCAGATAGACCTGGCCCAGCGCCTGGGTGTAGCGACGGTCCTGCTTCATCACCAGACCGCCCTCGAGCATGGCGGCCGCTTCGGCGAATTGTCCCAAAAACGTCAACGCCTGGGCGGCGTACATGCGGGCTTCGTCGTTTTCAGGGTCTTTTTTCTCGATGTCCCCGAAGTGACTCAGCGCCTGCTCGGCGTCGCGCTTGGCCTGGGTCATCATCCCCTGTCGAGCGTGAATCTCGGCCAGGCGAATCCAGAGCCGCGGTTCGTCCTTGGCTGCTTCCTTGAATTCCTTTTCGGCATCGGCCAGCCGACCGGAGTCGAGATACCGCTGGCCCAGCAAGGCGTGAGCGCGTTTGACATACTCGCCGCTGCCGCTGATCGCCCGCTTTAGGTGGGCGTCGACTTCGGCCATGTCCTGCTGGTTGTGCGGATTGGTCAGGTAGAGATATTCGGCCAACCAATAGTGGGCCGGCGGGAAACCTTTCATATTGCGCGGGGCCAACGAGCGAATCATCCGCATCGCCGCTTCGCGCTCGCCGCGCGCCCAACAGACGCGGGCCAGGTTGAATCGGTAGTCGTCGTCTTCCGGGTCCATCTTCAATAGGGCGCGAAACAGCATTTCCGCCCGGTCGTAATCATGGCTGGCCACGGCGCCGCGGGCTTCGATGTCATAAGTCAGCGCGTCGCGCGACTTGCCGAACAACGGCACGGCCACCAGCACGGCCACGATCACCGCTGGCAGCCCTTGCAGCAGGCACATCCACTGCACGCGCGGCCACCAGGTGGCGACCGCTTCGACGACCCAATTCAGGCTCCAGATCGTGAAATAGATCGGCCACAACAGGGTCGACCAAAGCAGCCGCGTCCAATAAACGCTGCGGACGCGGCGTTGAAGGCGGAACGGCAAGCGCGTCAGCGCGCCCCACCACTGGTACACCAGCCGTATCGGAATCAGGAACGTCTCGATGACGAACGTCACAATGCGTGACAGGACGTCTTCGATCTGTTTCCAGATGCTGCGGCGCCAGCCTCGGTAGGGGTTGCGTCCCATGAAGATTCCGAATGAACTTGCTTGCGACGGCTGATTGAAAAACTGGCGCGACCCGCGGCGCCAAGACACGAAGCCCGCGGCGCTGGCTGCAACGAGGAAAAGGCCCGAAACACCTAACTCCGGCGAACGCCTGTCGAACGGTCGCTAGCTCGCATGCGCGGCGACGTCATTCCTGCTCGGCACACTCGAAAACACACCAGCGTTCCACCCACACCAACCCAGTCCAGGCCCTGTGTCGTCGTTGGCACGAACGGCTGACGACACCCGATTTAGTTATCCTATGGCTACCCGGAACGAGGGTCAACGAAATGTAAAGGAAACTGTCTAGTTGTTGCGCACCAGGCGTCGCGTCTTGCGGATTATTCCAAAGATTTTTGCCAGCTTCCCCAAAAGGAGCTGCGCGCCGTCGTTGGCCGCTTCCCGCCCAGCGCGGAGCGAGCCACGCAGGCGGGGCTGCCCCCGGACGCTTGTCGCGACGACGCTCGTTTGTGGATGAGGCATCAGGAGTTTGCACCGGACTCCTGCCCGGTATTACCGGCATATGCAACACAGATTGCCCAAGCGCCCCAGTCTTAAGGAATGTCTTGCCGGTTGTTTTGCGCGTTCGACCAACTCGGCCAAGATTCTCTTTTGACGTACTGGCTCTGGCTTATCAAACTGGCGATAGCCTGCGGCGTGATTGGTTCCCACTTGTGGGCACCCGGTACACAGACCCGTGGGGGCAGACTTTCTTCACCATTTGAGCATGAACAACTTGAGCATGAACAACCTATGACCAGGCGTGCGTTAATCACCGGCGTGACCGGCCAGGACGGTTCCTATCTGGCCCAATTTCTTTTGGAAAAAGGGTACGAAGTCCACGGCATGGTCCGCCGCGCGAGCACCGAGTCCTTCGAGCGAATTGCCCACCTCGAAGGCCGGCTGCAACTGCACCAGGCCGACCTGTTGGACCAGTTGTCGCTGGTGAACCTGATGCGCGAGGTGATGCCGCACGAAGTTTACAATCTGGCGGCCCAGTCGTTCGTGCCGACCAGTTGGCTCCAGCCCCTTCTGACCGGCGAGTTCACGGCGCTGGGGGTGACGCGCGTGCTCGACGCGATTCACCTGGTCGACCCTGGTATCCGTTTTTATCAGGCCAGCAGCAGCGAAATGTTTGGCGACGTCCGTGAAGAGCCCCAGACCGAGCTCACGCCGTTCTATCCCCGCAGCCCCTACGGCGTGTCCAAAGTCTATGGCCATTGGATCACCGTGAACTATCGCGAGAGCTACGACCTGTTTGCCTGCTCGGGCATTCTGTTCAACCACGAGTCGCCACGCCGCGGCAAGGAATTCGTCACCCGCAAGGTCACCGACGCCGTGGCGCGAATCAAGCTGGGCGTGCAAAAGAAGCTGAAACTGGGCAACCTGGACGCCAAGCGCGACTGGGGTTTTGCCGGCGATTATGTCCAGGCGATGTGGTTGATGCTGCAGCAAGACCAGCCAGATGACTTCGTGGTGGCGACCGGCATTAAGCACTCGGTTCGCAATCTGGTCGACATCGCCTTCGCTCATGTGGGACTCGACCCCGACGAGTTCATCGAGATCGATCCGGCGCTATTCCGCCCGGCCGAAGTGAACCATCTGTGCGGCGACGCCACCAAGGCGCGCGATGTGCTTGGCTGGACACCTTCGGTCAACTTTGAAGAACTCGTCAAGATGATGGTCGACGCCGATCTGGAACGGGTCCAGTTCGAGATCGAGCACGGCCAATGCTCGGTTCGCTGAGCACACTGCCGCCTTGACCGTCAAAACAGCAGGCCGTCCGCTCGTGGCCTGCCATTGCCAGCCGCAAAAGTTGACCGTGGCCGCGCCGCAGTCCATATTGCGGCTCGTTGGCCCTCTTGGCATTTGCTGGACTTGCATTGAAAGGCAACGCCTGTGTCACCACATCGTTGGTTCCGTTTTGGCGTGACTCCCAGGCACTTGCGCCGGGATGCTCGTTCATTGATCGTAGCTGTCTTGGCGGTCGCGGCGACCTTCGCTTGGCAAGCCGCCGCCTGGGCCGCGCCGTCGAGCGAACGTCCGAATATGCTGATCATCTTGGCGGATGACCTCGGTTTTTCGGACCTGGCCTGTTACGGCAGTTCGATCGCCACGCCGAATCTCGACGCGCTGGCGGCCGGCGGTTTGCGCTTTACTCAATGCTATAACACGGCCCGTTGCTGGCCCACGCGCGGCGCGCTGATGACCGGCTACTACGCCCAGCAAATCCGCCGCGACGCCTTGCCGGGCGTCGCAACGGCGGGGGGCAAGGGAACCCGGCCCGTCTGGGCCCCGCTGGTATCGACCCTGCTTGGGGCCGAAGGCTACCGGTGTTATCACTCGGGCAAGTGGCACATCGACGGCGAGCCGTTGAAGAACGGCTTCGATCATAGCTTTGATACCGGCGCGCCAGGTCAGAGCAATTTCTTCCGCGCCGCCGGCAACACCGACGACGGTCAGCCCTCACCGCAAACCAACGATTATTACGTCACCAACGTGATGACCGATCATGCCGTGCGGTGCCTAAAAGAACATGCCGAGAAGTACGCCGATCGACCGTTCTTTCATTATTTGTGCTACACCGCGCCGCACTTTCCACTGCACGCGTTGCCAGAGGATATCGCCAGGTATCGCGACAAGTTCCGCGACGGCTGGAACGAGGAAGCGCGGCGGCGGCACGCGCGCCTGACCGAGCGTGGCATCGTCCACCACTCGTTGCCCGAAATGGAACGCGAGGTCGGCCCGCCGTACGACTTTCCCGACGCGATCAAGCAGTTGGGGCCGAACGAAGTCAATCGCCCGATCCCCTGGAGCGAACTATCCGAGGCGCAGCGCGACTTCCAGTCGGTGAAAATGGCGATCCATGCCGCGATGATCGATCGCATGGACCAGAACATCGGCCGCGTGATCGCGCAGTTGCGGGCGATGAACGCGCTCGACAACACGCTGATCCTGTTTCTGTCCGACAACGGCGCGAGCGCCGAGATGATGGTTCGCGGCGCAGGTCACGACCCGGCCGCGCCGCCAGGATCGGCCACGACGTTCTTGTCGCTGGGCCCCGGCTGGTCAAGCGTCGCCAACACGCCACTGCGCCGGCACAAGACCTGGGTCCACGAAGGTGGCATCAACACGCCGCTGATCGTCCATTGGCCGCGAGGCCTGAAGGCCCGGGGCGAGTTGCGTCACAATCCGGCCCACGTGATTGACCTTGTCCCGACGGTGTTGGAAGTGGCCGGCATGAAAGCTCCCGCCGAGTTCGCCGGCGCCAAGGTTCCGGTGCCGCCGGGGCGCAGCCTGGTCCCGGCCTTTGCGAAGGACGGCACGGTGGAACATGAATACCTGTGGTGGTTGCACGAAGGGAACCGCGCGTTGAGGGTAGGCGATTGGAAGATTGTCGCCCTCAAAAACCAGCCGTGGGAGCTGTACAATCTGGCGGTCGACCGGGGCGAGTCGCACAACCTGGCCAGCCAGTATCCCGACCGGGTTCGCGAACTAGAAGCCGTCTGGACCCGGCAAGCGGACCAAGCAAGACAGCTCGCGCAAAGCGACAAGCCTGCCAACCCTGCCGTCGGCAAGAAGAAAAAGCCAGCCAGCGCTAATTAGCGCCGTGAGTGGCTGATGGGTTGTTTCATAAGTCACTATGCAACTTCGCCCGTTGGGTAACACCGCGCTATCGGTCACGCCGCTCGGCCTGGGACTGGCCGCGTTGGGGCGGCCCGGCTATATCAACCTGGGGCACGCCGGCGACTTACACCATGACTATGACGCGACGGCGATGGAGGCTCATTGCCACCGCGTGCTCGACGCCGCCTGGGCCGCCGGCGTGCGCTACTTCGACGCCGCTCGATCGTACGGCCGCGCCGAGGAGTTCTTGGGGCGTTGGCTGACGGCGCGCGGCATCGCGCCGAGCGAGGTGACTGTTGCCTCGAAATGGGGTTACACTTACACGGCCGATTGGCAGGTGCGGGCCGAGCGGCACGAAGTCAAGGATCACACCCTGCCGGTCTTGGAACGGCAACTGGCCGAAACGCGCGAGCGACTGGGCCGGCAGCTCGACCTGTACCAGATTCACAGCGCCACGCTCGACAGCGGTGTGCTGGTGGATCACGCGGTTCACGAGCGGCTGACGCGATTGCGCGCCGAGGGGGTCAAGATCGGCCTGTCGCTGAGTGGCCCGCGCCAGGCGGAAACGCTCTGCCGCGCGTTGGGGGTTGAAGTGGCCGGAGAGCGTCTGTTCGATTGCGTTCAAGCGACCTGGAACCTGCTCGAACCTGCGGCGGGCGTGGCGCTCGGCGAAGCCCATGCGGCCGGCCTCGGCGTGATCATCAAGGAAGCACTGGCCAATGGCCGCCTGACTGCTCGTAACATCGACGCCGGCTTCGCGTCGCGCCGAGCGGTCCTCGATGCCCAAGCGGCGAGGCTTGGCACGACGGTCGACGCGCTGGCTCTGGCGGCCGTGCTGGCTCAGCCCTGGTGCGACGTGGTTCTCAGCGGCGCGGCCACCCAAGAGCAACTAACGTCGAATGTCGACGCAGTGAACGTGCGCTGGGACGCCGAGGCTGCCGGGCGGCTGGTGTTCCTGGCCGAACCCTCTGAACTCTACTGGCACACCCGCAACGCCTTGGCGTGGAATTGAGCGGCGTGCGTCACGGCTGCTTGGGACTCAACACCTCGCGCATCGCCTCGCGCAGGATGGGATCGGCTGCTTCGCCGACCCAGCAGTAGCCGTGCTCTTCGCGAAAGCCTTCCTTCACGGCCGAGATCGTCGGCAGGTAGCCCGGCGCGCACTCGCCGAAGCCGGCCACCATGACAAAGCTGTCAGGGCACATCTGTTGCGCCGCCAATTGATATTCAACGAACGCCTCCGCCGGCAGCAGCAGGAACTGCGCCGAGCCAAAGTCGATCGCTTGAATGTCAATCGCATGACCTGCGCGATTGCGTTCGAGTGAACTGAGTCCCAGCGCCGCCATCGCGCGCTGTAAGAAAGGCAGCTTCGCATCCGCCAGTTTCGCACGCAGTGCCGATTCGGACAAAGCCGGCGTGTCCCAGAACGGCAGCACGACTTGCTTTGAGCGGCACTCGACTTGTTTCAGCGGCACGCGTCGCGTCTGTTCCCAGGCGGTTTTCATGCCAGCGTAGAGCCGATCGGCCAGCTCGCCGCGCACCGTCGGCGAGCCGTCGTTGAACTTGCCGGCCGTGACATCGCCCGAACAACTGGTCAGATACAGTTGCTTCACGCGCGGGTCGTCGCGTTGCCGCCGCTCGCGCGCCAGGCCGACAAAGTCGGTGGAAACCCGGCCGCCGCCATAGTTGCTCATCGGATGCGTGGCGTAACTGCTGAGGGCTGCCACCGGTTGCTCGTCGCGCCAAAAGCTGATCGTCTTGAGCCAAGGATCGATCGTTCCCTCGGGGAGCGCGCGGATCGCGGCATCGCGTGCCGAGCTATAGCGGCGAAAGCTGACGCGCCCGTCGGCATCGACAATCCGCCTGTTCGAAGCAATCCCTTCGATGCGCGCCTGGCCGAGGCCCAAGTGCGTCACGACTTCAGCGTGGGGCAAGCTGCTGGTGAGCGCGGCGACAACGTGCGTGAGCGTCGCTTCGCAATACTCCGGATCGCACATCACGCCGGCTTGCACGCCATCGAGCAAACGCTGAGCGCCGGTATCGACATAGGGAGCGTCGTGCTGGTGGACCGAGCTGACGAAGACGCGGTCAATGGTCGTGCCGGCCGCGGCGGCCAGCGTTTCGCGCCAGTGCTGATAAGTGTCGTTGCGCAGCTCGCACCAATCGAGCGCCACGATCACGATTGGCTTCGCCGGCCCCAGCAGCGTGAAACCGATCGCATGCAGTGGATCGTCGACGCCGGTCGAAGGCTTGAACGAGCCGCCCAGCAGCGGATGCCCCACCGGCGGCGTGATGGCGACGCTAAACGTCGCCAGCCGGTAATTTGCCGGCTCGGCGGCGAACGTCGGGGCCGCGAGCGCTGACAGTGCCCCGCCGGCCAAAACGGCCAGCGCATCGCGCCGCGTGGGCAATACTATGGGGCAAGGCGTAACAACGGATCGCGGATTCGTCGAATGTTTCATGCCGACAATTATGACGGCTCCGCGCACGCGCCGCCACATGCCCAAGGTACAAGTTACGCTATGTGGTGCGGCGTCGCCTATCGCCCAAAGTAGAACGAAATGCCCGGCTGCATCACGGGGCGTGGGTAGTAATAGACTGGCGCGGGGGCATAGACCGGCACCGGCGCGGCGTACATCGGCGCTGGGGCCGCGATCACTTGGCCCACGGGCGCGGCATAGACCGGCGCGGGAGCCATGTAGACCGGCGGCGGAGCGTAGAACCCAAACGCGAAGCCCGGGCCGCGGCCGTGATGATGATAGGCCTGGGCCGAATCGGCCACACACAAGGCAATCAACACGACGATCGAAGCAATCGCGGCCTTCATGATTTCGTTCCTGATTCGTTGATATCCTGCCCAGGTGCAACTTTGCGTTCACGCGATTGAGAACTTATACGACAACCGGCGATCACCGCGTAGAGCAGTTGCCATCGTCGCCGGCGATCGCGCGCAGCTGGCTCGACAGCACTGCTCAACTCTTAGCTCTAATTGGCGTTTGACTGGGCCAGGTTTCATTACAATTCCGCGCGAATCAGGACGGCACGTTATTGCGCCATCGCGTTGCCGGCATCGCTTTCGTCGTCGGTAGCGTCGGCCGCTATCAGGCCCCCCCGAATGAGATCGACCTTGACCATGAATCGGGGGCGCTGGAACATTCCTGCCCGCTGTTCTTCCACCTCCGCTCGCGAGTGCCTACGGCCATGTCATCGCCGCTGTCGAAAACTCTGCTGTTGCTCGCTTTGGCGGCGGGCGGTTGCGTGTCGCCCTACTATCAAGACAAAGGAGCGCTTTACGGCGGGCTGGGTGGCGCTGGCGTGGGGGCGTTGGTCGGCGGCGCAACCAGACATCCACTGGCCGGCGCGCTGATTGGCGCTGGCGTCGGCGCGGCCGGCGGCAGCCTGGTTGGTAACGGGCTGGATCAGATCGAAGCCAAGAATCGCGCCCAAATCGCCGCCCAGATGGGACGACAAATCCAGCCCGGCGGCGTGCAAGTCAACGACGTCGTCGCCATGACACGCTCGGGCGTCGATGAGGAACTGATCGTCAACCACGTCCGCGCCAACGGCATGATCCAGCCGCTGCAAGCCGGCGAGTTGATCGCCCTGCAACAACAAGGCGTCAGTAAGAACGTCATTGCCACCATGCAGTCGTCGCCGCCGCGCGGCGTGCAACCCGTGGCCACCGGTGCCGCGCCGCTGATGATGGCCCAGCCGCCGATGTACTATTACCCGCCCCCGCCGATGTACATGGCACCGGTGTGGTGAGGAAAAAGTTGCAAGTTGCTGGTTGCTAGTTGCGCGAGATAAGACCACTTCTGGCTAATCGCTTCCCCGCCACTGACAACGGACCACTGACCGCTCCCGCGCTACCCGCGTCGTTCGCGACACTGGTGGAACTCTTCGACCAGGGCGGTCAATTCCTCGGGGAGCATCAGTTGCTCGTACTGGGGCGAGGCCAGCAGCTCGTTCAATGCGTGGCCGTCGCCATTGCGGCAGGCTGCTTCGACCGATCCGGCAAAGCCGAGCGCTTCGCGAGCACGCCGCCATTCAAGGCGCAACGTGGCCGCGTCGGCACAGTCGGCCAGCAGGTAATCGTCCCACAGCGTGACCAACTGACTAGCGCGATCAAAATCGGACAGCGCTTCGAGGGCCTGCAAGCGGCCAAGTAAGCCCGCGCGCTTGACCGCCAGCGCCACACGCTCGTTCTGCTCGACCGGCAGCAGCCCGTGGCCATGAACCTCGCCCAGGGCCTGCCAGGCGGCGGCCAGGCGCACGTCCGAGCCATTCTCGGTCAGCAGCCGCTCGACGAGTTGCAATCGCTCCAACCTCGCTTTGGCCAACCGAACACGAACCGGGAGATTGGGATGATAGTTCGGCGGCAGGCAGCGAGCCCCGGCCACGAGCGCCAGTTCGCCCTTCAACGTCGGCGGCGACGCCAACGTGTTCATCGCCCTGAGCCGGTCGACTCGCGCCCGGGCCGCATCGATCAATGACTCGAATTGCTGACACGGCAGCGGATATTCGCCCCGGCGGGCCTTCCATTCGTGCTTCAATTCCAAGTCGCCGGCGAACGTCGGTTGCCGCGCCGCGGCGACCAACTCGTACAATCGCCGCAGCGGCATTTCGACCGCCGGCGGGTTGCCGGGCACGGCGACCAATCCTTCCAAAAACGACGGATCGTCAAAGATCGTGATGGCTGATTCCCGCTGACCAAATCGTGAAGGTTCCATGGCCCTGCTCGCTTGTTCGATGGCTGCCGCGTAACCTGAAAGAGTAATGCCTAGATATTGTTACGGAGCGGCTTTCAGAGCTGTTCAGCGGCGGGGGCTTGACTTGCTTGCATTGCCGTAATGGAATCGCAGCATGAAGCTTCGCACATGTTCGATCGTGATGGTGATGACGAGCTGGCTGCTTGCGCTGGCGGGCGCCGTCGTCGCGGCCGAGCCGACGTTCCTGGAATTGAACCGTGATCCGTTGCTCGACCGGGCGATCTTTCGGCGGCTGTCGTCGCACACCGATCATCACATCCGGTTTTCGGAGAACGGCGCGTCATCGAGCAACGTCGAAGCCGAGCGCGATGGCTTGAAGCAGTGGTTCATCGAAGCCCAGCGCTACGGTGGCGACGCGGTCGAGGCGGGCTATCTGTGCGGCGATCCCAAGCTGGTCGCCTTGGGTTGGAAGATCATCGATTGGGGCTTTGACCACCAGTCCAGCGACGGCGGCTTTGGCACGACGGGCGACCCGTTTCACAGCACCAGCTTCTTTGTCGAGGCGTCGGCCCGGGCCGTGCTGATGGCCCAGCAATTGCCGGCCGACGATGCGAGGCAAGTGACGGCGCACTACGGGCCCAAGATCGCGGCCGCCGCGGCCTGGATGCGGCGACCCGAGGTCTTGAAGCGAGGCCTCAGGAACAACCAGCCCTACACGCACCGCCGCTGGCTGGTGGCGGCGGCGTGGGGCATGGCCGCGCGGGTAACCAAGGACAAGGAACTGGCCACGGCCGCCGCCGAGAGCGCCCGCGAAGGGCTGGCGTTGCAGGAAACGAGCGGCGTGAATCCCGAGAAGCAAGGCTTTGACGTCAGCTACCAGGCCGTCGGGTTGATGCTTGCGGCGCGGTACTACACCGTCTGCGACGACGCCAAGCTGCGGGCGTCGATTCGCCAGATGCTTGACCGCGGCTTGAGCTACGAGCTGAGCAAGATCGACGCCGTGGGGAGAATCGTCACCGAGGGAAGCACACGCGTGAACACCGAGACGGGGCGCTCGGGCACCGCCAAGACGGTCGACAACAAGGCGGTGTTGATGGCGCTGGTCTACGGCAGCGAGTTACTGGGCCGGGCCGACTGCCGCGACGCGGCCGCGCGCGTGGCCGTGCAGTTGAAGTGGATCAAGGCAGAATAATAAACAGCCGTCAGCGTGGCGATATCGGATGACTTACATTGCTAATGAAGTTTCGGCATCCAAATCTTCGTGTTTGGCATCATCTGGCGGAGCGCATCGATTCCATCAGCCGTGACGGCACTTCTTTATCGAAAAGGAGGACGCCACACTTTGGTGTTCGGCATCGCCTCGCGTAGCGCACTGACTCCATCGGCCGAAATCGAACCCCCGTCGATACACAGCGATTTCAGGTTCGTAAGCTTGGCTAATTCAGGCAGCCCGGCGTCGGTGACTTTGGTATTAATGAGATGCAACTCTTCCAGGCGAGGTATTTTCGCTAAATCCTAGTTAATCCACCGC